>NZ_JAVKGO010000019.1:0-25788 GCF_031432315.1 Serpentinicella sp. ANB-PHB4 | reverse complement strand
TTAAAGTTAATAAAACAAGTTTAAAAAACTAAGAAAACAAGAGTAAATGTAAGAAAAAACAAGATTATATAGGGAGGTAAGGATTTTGAAAACAACCATAAAAAACAAGATCCTATGGGGAACTGCTTTGGCTGGGTGCCTTGGTCTTTCTTATTGGCTAAGTAGATTTGTATTTTTCCAAACACATGGCATGAAATCCTTGCCAAACACCTTGGTAATAGTTAGTCTTATTATAATTATTATTACATCGATCCTAGGAAGATACATCCTTTCTCTAGCAACGCTTGTAGGTTATATAGATGGATTTATCCTTGCCATGCTATTAAATACTGAGAGCATAGACCCAGGTGGAGGAACAACAAATAATGCTTGGATCATATGGAGTGTGCTTTTCATTGTCTGCCTGTTAGTAGGTTTAATACTGGATATTAACTACAAGGGAAAAATAAAAAAACTTCTTCACATTGATTAAAGTCAGAATAACTAATGAGGTTAATTAAAAAATCATCGAGTAGTTAGGATAAAGGAGATTACAATGAAAGATAAAATAAAAGCTCGAAAAGCCATAATTATTGTTATCAGTAGCGCTTTACTAATTGCTTCATCAATACTTATATCCTTAGAAAAATTTAATACACGAAACCCCATTGCAACAGGGAGTGGTCTTATAAAAATTATGTTTACGCAAACAGAAATTGTTCAGATTCAAGATTACCCCGCAGTTTTTCTTGCTAAACCAGATCATGCACAACAAAGTCTAATAGAATTTATGGAACAAGAAGGATATCATCATGTAGAAGATGAAAGATTGAGCTCAACACTTGTATTTAAAAATGACGCAACCAAAAGATATGTTGACTTTTCAGTTAACGGTTATTATTCAAAATGGGTTTTTAAAGGACATTTATGAAAAGAACTTGCAGTTAAAGCGGTAGAACTATTTAACTAACCATCTGCTTAGCTTAATTGGTTATGATATAATTTCCATCGAGAAACAAAAAAATCAGCTTTTCAAGAAGGTAGGGAATAAATATGCTTTTAAAAAAATCAGGTATTTATATAGGAATTATTGTATTAATAGGCTGTCTTATAATGGCTTGGATAGACGCCATTCTTATGCCAAACTATGCAGTGAAATCTGCTATAAAACTGGTTTTATTTATACTATTACCCCTAATCTATGCCAAGAGCAACAAGCAGGTCTCTTTGAGAGATCTTTTTATTTTAAAACCCAAAGCTTTCCTATACTCCTTGATGTTAGGCTTTATTGTTTATATATCAATACTTGGAGCCTATTTTTTATTAGGTCCATATTTTGATTTTTCAAATATAACAAAAACATTAGAAAACAATATAGGTGTGAACAAAAGTAATTTTGTTTTTGTTGCTATATACATATCTATTATTAATTCCTTTTTAGAGGAATTTTTCTTCCGGGGATTTGCATTTCTAACCTTAAAAAGAGTGACTTCCAGAAAATTTGCCTACATATTTAGCGCCACTGCTTTCTCTTTGTACCATGTTGCTATAATGACAAATTGGTTTACCCCAGGGTTATTTATACTACTCATTGCAAGCCTATTCTTTTCCGGTCTGTTATTTAACTGGCTTAATGAAAAAAGCGGTACAATATATAGCTCATGGCTTGTACATATGTGCGCTAACCTAGCAATTAACACAGTTGGTTTTATGCTTTTTGAGATATTATAAGGTATACCACGTGTTATTGAGGAGTGGTTAAGTCTATATACTTTCATACTGACCAGGTAAAGAATTGTATTTATTAGCAATATAAAATTGAGGGCAAGGATTCCATGAGATGAAAAGAAGAGGGGATAGAAAAAATGGGTGAAATTTATAAAACAAAACAAGGCGAAAAAATAATAAAAGATTGATCAAGATACATTAGCGATGATTCGTACAAGCTTTCATCATGTTAAAGTTAACCTCAATATGCCAAGTAATGTTAAAAAAGAAGATATAAAAAATTACAGCGCACCTACACTACTGCTGACAGGGGAAAAAGATGTATTATTTCCAGGAGAAAAAGTAACAAAAAGAGCTACGGAAATAATCCCTAATGTAGAAACACATATCCTACAAGACTGGGGTCATTTATATTTTACTTCGGAAGAGAGAAAGCAACAGATAAAAAGAATAACTAATGAATTTTTAACAAAATAAGGGCTAATTGAATGAAAACTTTTTTTAGTCTTTTGGATTGGAATTTATTTCTATACCTTTAAATTTATGAAGAAACTAAAAACTTGTTTTACTAGAAGGAGGAACAAAATTTGAATAAAAACATATTGCTGTACATTTTATTATTAGCCATATTTTTGCCTGGAATCATCCTATTTATACCTGTCGGTTTAGCCGTTGTATTACTGCTAATCCCACTCGGCACCTATTTTTTTTCATTATATGCTATAGAGAAATTTTTAAGAGCTTTAACAGAGGAAAACGTTGATAAAACAGCAAGTCAAAAAATTATTCGAGTTTTTAAACAGTTACCATCAATTTATCGATACATTCTGTTAATAACGCTTATTGTGTCTATGGCAATAATAGTATACTGGGATGGGTTAGTAATGGCTTTGTTGTACCTGGCATTTATTATGTTAAGTGCTTTTGGTAGAAAATTAATACAATAATTATTAATATAATTAATAAGTCAAAAATTAGACATAGCCGGAAGCCATCAATGTATTAGTTAAAGAAGGTTGCATCTCCTACCATATCCCAAACCACATATCCTACAAGACTGCGGTCATTTATATTTTACTTCGGAAGAGAGAAAGCAACAGATAAAGAGAATAACTAACGTATTTTTAACAAAATAAGGACTAATCGAATGAAAAATTTTTTCAGTCTTGAGATTAAAGAAAGAGTATATAAGTATAGGTGTTAAAATAGTGAGGGGGGATTAACTGATGTATGATATAGCTAAAAAGATAAATGTGAAAGTAGATTGGAGAGTTTCAATAGCAACATTTATCCTTATATTTATTTTTCAAATATTTTTTGCTCTTAATGGGTTATTTTTAATTAGTGGGTTTAGTTTTTGTTTGTACCCTATTATAGCACTTGGTTTTACGGAGAGAAATAATTGGAGTGAACTAGGGATCAGAAAACCAGAAAATATGACTAGTTTGTTAATAAGCATACTACTTAGTGGTGTGGTAGTAATTTTGTCATACATAATCTTTTCAATTTTTATCGGGAATACATCAAGTAATTATTTTTACGTTGTTTCTTTAAAAGATATAGAATTATTTGGAATTAACAATACACCGAAGCTAGGCATTATGCTCTTAAGTGGCGCTATTTTCTGCACCATGCCAGCACTAACAGAAGAGATATATTTTAGAGGGTTTATGCAAAAACATTTAGAAAACCGTTTTGGGTTTAAAATAGGCAATTTTATTCAAGGACTTTGTTTTGGGCTAATACACATAGCATATTGCTGGTTAATCGTGTATGACATAAATGTCATATGGGGAATGGTACCGAGCATAACGATTGTAGGCATGATATATGGTTGGGTGAGAAATGAGACTAACTCAATATTTCCAGCGATCATAACACATTCCGCAGCAAATTTTATTATATTTATAATTATGTATAGCATTATAATTCCTGAAATGATTTAAGACTTGAAATGTTGATATAACAGGGGTATTGGTATTGATGAAATTATATTTTAATAAATACCCCATTGATATAGATAAAATTTTATAGTATAGATTTAAATACGAATAAAACTTTATAAAAAATTATGGTGAGTATATATGATTGAAAGTCTCTCAAAATTGCCAAATAAAAAGTTCATATTTAAATGCTTAGATATGTTGTTGGATGTAAGAGATGTATCTAGGGACACCGAGGATAGAGCTGGCACTAAACCGTTCTACATGTAGGGAAACTTTATACTTTTTTGTATTAATAAATTTGTATTGCTTATTACACTCTTATTTGATATAATTTAAATTTGTGGTAAACGGAGCGGAAATTTTATTAATTAACTGAATAAATTGCATAAATACATTATAAAAAGTTTTTACAGAACAAATATACAGAGTGTTTCCTGTACTGGGGCCTTATTTTATTAGATATAAAGTTCTTTCTGTCAACAAACTTACAAATATAAAGCGTTTTAACATGGATACACTGCATGAGTTTACCCTGTTTATTAAACGGGTTTTTTTTATGGTCAATTTTACGGTTAAGGACAATCAAGAAACAAAATATAAAGGAGATGTATTAATGATTGGACATATAGTAAAGAAAAACAAAGGCAGGTTGGCTCATATGGCAAACCAGTTAGGAAAAAATAAAACAATAATTAAAAATGATGTACTATCGGGCTTAACAGTAGCCCTAGCACTAATTCCTGAGTCCGTGGCATTTGCCTTTGTAGCAGGGGTAAGTCCTATTTTAAGTTTGCAAACAGCAGTCATGATGGGGTTTGTGGCGGCCATCTTTACAGGAAGACCTGGAATGATCAGTTCGTCAACAGCTGCTATTTCAGTGGTATTTGCGTCACTAATTGCACAACATGGTTTAGAATATCTTTTCGCTACAGTTGTGTTGATGGGACTCATTCAAATCGTCATAGGTGTACTTAAGCTAGGAAAATATGCACGGATTATACCTTATTCAGTTATGCTTGGTTTTTTGAACGGACTCTCAATTGTTATGTTTTTAGCCCAATGGGCACAGTTTAAAGTAGATGAAGTTGTTATGGTAAACGGGGTCGAAGTGATACAAAAGGTTTGGTTACCATCGACAGATATGGCAATTATGTTATTCTTTGTAGCAGTAACAATGGCAATTATTTATTTTGTTCCTAAATTCACTAAGGCTGTACCTTCAAGTTTAGTAGCGATTATCGTAATGACAATAGTTGCAGTTCTTCTAGGAAGAAGCGGATATCATTTAAGAAATGTTCAAGACTTTGCAGGTATGGAGCTTCAAGGGGGATTACCTCGATTCCACATTCCACAAGTAGCAATAAGCATCGATATGCTAAAAATTATTTTCCCATATGCTCTAGTAGGAGCATTGGTAGGATTAACAGAGGCAGTGCTAACCCTTCGAGTGATTGACGAAATGACAGACACAAGAGGTAAAACCAATAAAGAGTGTGTAGCTCAAGGAATTGCCAACACCATAAATGGATTCTTTGGAGGAATGGGCGGCGACGCTATGATTGGTCAATCTATTATCAACATCAAATCAGGTGGTAGAACAAGATTGTCTTCCATTGTAGCCCCAGTAGCATTGTTAATATTTATTATGTTTGGATCAAGTCTAGTAAATGTTATTCCACTAGCTGCATTAGTAGGAGTTATGTTCATGGTCGTAGTAGGTACCTTTGAGTGGCAAAGTTTAAAGTATGGTAATAAAATACCGAAACAAGACTTTGCAGTGATAGCCGTAGTGACCCTAGTAACAATCTTTGCAGATTTAGCAACAGCAGTGATCATCGGAGTTGTGTTATCCGCATTAGTATTTGCTTGGGAAAAAGGAAAAGTCATCTACGTTAATGTAGAAAATGATGACAATGGTACGAAAACATACAAGATCAATGGATCAATATTCTTTGGTTCAGTGCTAAACTTTAAAGATTTATTTGATATTAAAAACGATCCAGAGGATGTTATTATTGATTTTAAATATGCAAAAGTAATGGACCACTCCGGAATTGAAGCAATTAATGCTATTGCAGAAAAATATGAAGACTTAGGAAAAAAGCTCACTTTAATTCGTTTAAGTGAAGACTGTCAAAAGCTTTTTAAAAATGCAGAAACAATTGTGAGTGTTAAGATAGATAAGTCTCAGTGTTTAACATCTAAGCATCGTTACGTATAGTCAATAGTTTGAGGATTATAAAATGCTGAGGAAGTAACCAAGGGATTTTCCTATTGCAAGAGAAATCATAGCGTTGAAGCCAGTGGCACAAGGGTTATGATACAATTAAAAATGTATAAGTTGATGCGACCACATTGCTGGTCGCATTTTTATATAGAAGGAAAGCTCTACTTTTCTACTATTATAAAAATTTTTCACTTGGTCATGGACCTGATAGAGCAAAAAACTAGAATGTTATTAAACTAAATGCTATCATGGATAGATAGAAAGCTACTTAGATTTAACTCAATGTATAGAAAGTGATGTGTCTTTTGATGAGTAAAGCACTATTTATTGCAGAAAAACCTAGTGTCGCCCTAGAATTTGCAAAAACTTTAAATATTAAGGGAAGCAAAAAAGACGGATTCATTGAATCAGATGAAGCGGTTGTCACATGGTGTATTGGCCACCTAGTAACGATGAGTTACCCAGAAAAATACGATGAAAAATATAAAAAATGGATGTTAAAAGACCTACCATTTTTACCACATAAATATAAATACGAAGTGATCAACAATGTAAAAAAACAGTTCGATATACTGATGACACAACTGAAGCGCGCAGATATTTCAACTATATATGTATGTACAGACTCTGGACGTGAAGGTGAATACATCTACAGGTTAGTAGATGAGCTTGTAGGTGTGCAGGATAAAATTAAAAAAAGAGTATGGATTGACTCACAGACCGAAGAAGCGATAAAAAAAGGTGTTAAGAACGCAAAGCCATTAAATGAATATGACAATTTAGCAAATGCAGCTTATTTAAGAGCCAAGGAAGATTATTTAATGGGGATAAACTTTTCAAGGTTATTGACCCTTATTTATGGAAGACCACTCAGTAAACAGCTGAAAAAGAATCATGTCGTTATCGCAGTTGGAAGGGTAATGACCTGTGTACTGGGTATGATTGTACAAAGAGAAAGAGAAATTAGAGATTTTGTAAAAACACCATATTACAAGATAAATTCAAGCTTTCAGCTGGATGAATCAGTTGATTATGATGGAGAATGGAAAGCCATTGAAAGCTCTAAGTACTACATGTCTCATTTACTGTATAAAGATATTGGATTTAAGGAAAAAGCAGCTGCTGAAAAATTTATTAATGAATTAAAGGATCATGATACAGAGGTATATGGCATAGTGGAGGCGATTAAAAAGAAAAAGGAAACAAAAAAACCACCAATGCTTTATAACTTAGCTGAACTACAAAATGAGCTCTCCAAAAAGTTGAAAATAAGTCCAGATGAAACCCTTAAAATTGCACAAAAACTATATGAAAACAAAATGATTACTTATCCAAGAACAGATGCAAGGGTGTTGTCTAATGACGTAGCAAAGGAAATACAATCAAATTTAAAAGGACTTTTACGTATTAAACAATCCTGTAATTTAGATCCTAAAGATGAAGCGATCAACCAGTTTGTTCAAAAGATATTAACAGAAGGTTTATACAAGGACTTACATAAAACAAAGTATGTCAATGATAAAGCAATTACAGATCACTATGCCATCATTCCCACAGGGCAAGGCCTAGGTAGTTTTAATAAATTAACAGACCAGGAAAAAGAAACCTTTATATTGATTACAAAACGTTTTTTAGCGATCTTCTATCCCCCAGCTATTTTTAGTCAGTTATCTATTACCACGAAAATTAAATCAGAAAGTTTTTTCACAACGTCAAAGGTATGTATCCAAGAAGGGTATCAAGTCGTATTAAATGCCGACAAAAAACATGGGTCCGGGAAATCAGATAAAGAAGAAACATTAAAGCAATTAAAAAAAGGTCAGAAAATAAAAGTTAATCACTACGAAATTAAAGAATCGGAGACAAGCCCCCCTAAAAGATATAACTCTGGATCTATTATATTAGCAATGGAAAGTGCAGGAAAGCTAATTGAAGATGAAGAACTAAGAGAAAAAATTAAAGGAAGCGGCATAGGTACCAGTGCGACAAGGTCTGGGATATTAAATAAATTACAGCAAATCAGTTACATTGGCCTAAATAAAAAGACACAAATATTAACCCCTACTACTTTTGGAGAATCCATCTATGATGTAGTGAAAGGATCTATACCTTCCCTCTTAAAACCAGAATTAACAGCTAGCTGGGAAAAGGGCTTAGATATGATTGCAAAAGGCGAGATACAGTCAGATGAATATATGACAAAGTTAGAAGATTATATTAGACGAAACACGCAAAAAGTGCTCAAGTTGAGTAAAAATGCTAACTTGGTGAAGGGATCTACCCATCATTCTTACCCTAGTAAAAATAATACTGGTACAAATAAAACAAGAGAAATAAAGCAACCATTAGGAAAGTGCATTGCCTGTGAAACTGGAAAAATATACGAAAACCGTAAAGCCTTCTATTGTAGTAACTGGAAAAATCAGTGTAAATTTACTGTGTGGAAAAATAGTTTAGCCCTATATGAACAACGGGTAGATAAAGAAATAATTAAAGAATTACTTGAAAAAGGAAAAATAGAAAAAATATCTATTGTATTGCCACAAACAAGAGAAAAATGTGTAGCATCCTTAGAATTTAAAAATAGTAAAAATGGCGGTCTAGAACTTAAGAACGTTATTCGTATTAATGAGTGAAAGCGGTTGGTGTAACCTAAAATGTGTCTTGACCATACCGTCCTCGTTAACCGATGGCCTATAATAAGATAATGGGTAATTACATATACAATCTAAATAGGGTATACTTAAAGGGTATTTCACAAAAATAAAAGATATATTAGCCATTGGCAGTTATTTATATAAGACTGGGATATAATATATGAAAAAATGGAGGTCTATACATGATAAGCGCTTTTTTAGAAGCAGTTTCAACAAACTATGAGGGTGAAGATATTGAGATAAATTATAGTATTTATGATAATGATGAACTTGTAAGTAAAAAGACATTGTTAAAAGACTATAAGAAACCGGCTATAGTAGGTCAATTTGCTTTAATTATTTTATTGAAAGAATTAGCGAGTTATGAAAAAGAAGGTAGTGAAATAAAGATTTTCATCAATGATCCAGCATTAAATGAACTGGTAAGAGGGACATCGGGAACAAAAAATAAAGATGTACTAAAGATGGCTAGAAAAGTAAAAGAAGCCTTAGATAAGTTTGAAAATCCAATTATTATTAAAGATGTAAGCATTGACAGTGTAGAAATAGCTAAATGGAATGCAGCATTACATAATAAAGGCATATAAAGTAATATCATAAAAATAGGTTGGCTCATGCCAACCTATTTTTATGCGCCACCTGTTTTTCTACGCTGTAGAGTCGTCTTTTTTGTATGTTGACTTTGTTTTGTATTAGAATTATTAGTGTTTGATTTTGATTTATCTTTTCCTTTACTTTGTTTTTTATTTTCAAGCATCTGTTTCATAGCATCCTGAAGACTAATCTTTTTCTTTTCAGTTGGTTGATCTTTATCTTCTAAATTAGACATATGGCAATTCTCCTTCTTAGTTCTAGGTAATTATGTTTTTATATAACTTAATTATTATAATACCATAAAAATCAATTTGTCATCTAAATTATAATTAAGGACTCGATAATTATATTATTTAATAGGGACAAAGGGACAATGACTTTTACACATTAAAATATGGTGAAAATTTTATTATATTTTAAATATGTATAGCATTATAGTTCCAGAAATGATTTAGGACTTAAATGCATCAAAAGGCATCAAATAAGAGCATACTAAAATTATGGGAAATCAGTTATTGTAACTGAGTGCTCCATAATTTTTTGTTTTATATAATATATATAATTGAATGAAAAATCAGAAGGAATATCCAATATATTTCAAGAATAGTCTATGCAGATAGGAGAGAGGACCAAATAAACATTTGATAGATATCTCACAAACGTAAGAAATAGAAAGTAAAACTAGGAGGAGATGAATGTGAAAAACAAATTAGCTATATCTTTGGCATTACTACTTATTATATTATTATTAACGATTGGATGTTCAAACGAAGAACAAGAGGAAGTTACAGAATCAGTATTAGATGAACAAGGTATAGAGTTAGATAGTCAAAATATTGAAATGGAGAAAGATGTGGAAGAGACGAAAGAAAGAGATAAAATGAATATAATGGTTAAAACATTTGAGAAAGACCTTGAATGGCTTGACAGCTTATTTAATAAAACTTATGATGACGTCATCAATAGATACGGTGACTATAATGATGAAGGATGGTACGGTGGATCAGAATATTATAAGTACGACGATAAGATAGTTTTTACTGATCCTAATACAAATAGAATAAGTGCTGTAGGACTTTACTCGGGATATTTTGAATCACTCTTAAATGGAACAGTTAAGGAAGTACAAGAAATTATGGGAGAGACTGACATAAATAAGAGTGAACATTATCCTGAAAATATTATCTTTTCATATGAAGTAAAAGGATATGAGTTTAGTTTTAGTGGGAGAAAAGATGAGCCTCTCCACTTAATCATATATAATAGAGACGGTTATAATGAATCAGAAATAAAAATAGCTTATAGGAATACTCTTAATAAGCTTTTAAGTGAGGATAGCTATATGAGCTATGCAGATATTCATGATTTCACTGGAGATGGATCACTGGAACTTCTTACGGTGAGTGGGTCTTATTCGATTCAAAATAGTATGGATTTTCATATTAATCTGTACTCTTTTGATATCGAAAAAGAAGAAATATTCGAGTTGTTAAGGTTAGAACCCTCTATGGAAGAATTCGACAGATATAGAGGATATCTTAAAGATATTGCAATACTACAGCAGGGAAATGACAGATACTTGTTAGTTGAAGTTAGAAGTGAAAATATGCATTTTGGTCTTTACTATGAAAATCAATATTACAATTTAGGAGAAATAAATCCATTTAGAAAAATGAATATGGAGCTCATGCTTCACCATTCCCATTCTGAAGATACAAATCCTGAAGTGGAGCGACCTGAAAACAAAAATTTTACCGCTGAGTCTAATTTTTTTTATTATGGTAAGGAAATAAGCCAATCAGAATATAATCAGTATGTAGATTTGTTGGAGAGTGATTACAGCCGAACCTCTGTGTTGAATGAAGGAGCGATGCAACAAATTATTGACCATGAAAGGATTCAAGAATTACTAAAGATGCTAGAGTAATTAAACCAGATTAAGAAAATATATGCAATTAGGGGGGGATTAAATTATTTTAAAGGCTATTTTATTACAAGGAGTTAGATGCTCTATGACTTATTTTATAGTTACGAGTGATATAGTTATTATTTAAATATCAGATCTATACCTTTTTCTTTACGCATAAAAAGGATATAATCATCTTTACATGTACAAGAATTATTATGGTAACAAAATCCACTATTAATTGAGTCAATAACATTGATTCTTAAATCATTAAACTTTTTTTCAAGTTTCTTTAAAGTGTTTAGATGCCAATATATAGCTAGGACAAAGAAAAAAAGTAAAAATGCCATAAAACGATTAAAGAGGCTAAGGTTTGGCATAGACGGAGTGGTTATAGTGAACATGTTATAAAAAGCAGAGACTAAATAGTCAATATAATCATCTATATGAAATAGAATATATATAAAAATAACAAGTGTCCAAAAGTAGGTTATATTTAAAAAATTTCTTTTTTCTTTTATATCGTTATCTAGTTTAATTAGTTTCTTTCCTTTTGCACTAACCGTAACAGTAAGCCTATTCCAGTTAAAAGTCATAGTTTCCCTCCTAAAAACAGTTTTCTAAAATATATGCATGTTCGATCTAAAATATATCTCTATCTTATTTATATATAATATAGAAGAAATAACTTTAGTAAAAATGACAAAGAAAAATACAATATGATATATATGTTGAGGTTAGAAGAGCTGCAAAAGAAAGAAAAGTGAAAGGAAGAGTAACAATTCATGAAGATTGCTGGGGAAAAAACATTACTTGTCAAGGAACAAGGGCTGGTGGAATATATAATGGTCTTTACTCTATATATGATTGGTATCGGGAAAACATAAATTAGAAAAATTTTATAAGAATAATGGACTAAATGTAAAAAAGGGATAATAAATTCTAGTTACAAAATATAGAAATTAAATTTTAAAAATTAAAGGATATAGGATTGAAAAACAATTAGATCATCGTAATTATAATTACAAAAAAAATGTTATATAATGGAGTAAAAAGTCACCGGCCCGAAAGTGTTTAGAGAAGAACCTTTATTAAAGTTAGTTAGTAAACTTGTAGGTTTAGACGCAAAAGCTGCTAATGAATTGTTTTCCGAGTTTTTATCCGATGAAAATTTAACGCCGCAACAGATGGAATTTGTAAAGTCAATTGTAAGCTACATTATAAAAAATGGTAGTTTGGATAAAAAAGTTTTAAATGAACATCCATTTAATAAAACAGGTAATGTTATAAAATTATTCGATGGAAAAATTGAAACAGCGAAAAAAATAATTGGAAAAATTGATAAACTAAATAAGCGTTTAACAGTTTAGGTTATGTGTTTCAAAACAGCAAAAATTGAGGATCAAAGAGTAGAGAAAAAAATTCTCTGCTCTTTATTTAGTTTTAAATAGATTTACAAATCAACAAAATACAGATATACCGTTAAAATATTTTTGTGGGATAGTTGCTATTACTTTACGGTACTACAGCATATAACAACGAGAAAAATGTATTAAATTGGAAGGTTTTACAATTATTCTGTAGAATAGTAATAATTATGTCTTACTTATTACAAATTTAATTAAAAGTAGACTTAGGATATAGGTATAAAGGACAAAAAACTGTACTTGGTAAGAACAGGGTCGATCGTGTACAAAATCTACTTTGTGAAGTACTACGATTCGGGGAATTTAAAAGGTATTTAGAAAATAATTTTTATAAGACTCACTTAGATATATTTAATTTTTATATAACGAAGGAGAACTCAATGGATACAACAAAAAAGGTTTCTCAAATATTTGAATATCTCTTAGCAGTTAAAAATCTTTCAGAAAAAACCGTTATGAATATTAGTCAGTATGATGAAATATGGTGGCAGAGGGATATTCCTAATTATGAAGGCTGCTATTTAGAAGGTAAAGGCATTAACGAAGAAGCTTGGTTGGAAGTGCATAAGCAAGTTATCTCACCGGCACCTATATTACCAGTTTCATTAAAGGGATGGGTGATTAAATGGGACAAACCAGAGGAAAGACCTACAGTAAAAGAAAAGATTGCAAAGGTGAAGGAAAAGGAAGAAGATAAAAAAATCCAACTATCAACTTTGGAAGATAAAGAAAATCAAGAACAATTAGAGTTAGCCGAAGAAATAGAATACGAATATTTTGATCAAGATAAAAAAAGGATGGAGATATTCCATGAATGGATAGAAAACATTTGGAAAGTATGGGCTGAAGAAGCATTACAGAAAAAAAGCATTCAAAAATTATATACAAAATTTTTCTCTCTTCTTCAAAGAATACAGAGAGAGCGGGATGACATCGAATTAGCATGGGGGCATGGTTTATTAACTTGGAATGTGAATGGTAAAACCATTAAAAGACCCATGTTAGTAACATCCCTTGAATTAAAGTTTGATGCTAAAAAGGGAATCTTTTCTATGGTGCCTACAAGCAAAGGGACCTTGATGGAAACCGATATGCTTCAAGGAATCGAAATTCCTTATATAAAAAGATTACAAGAGATAGGAAGGCAGATTGAAGGAACAGAATTAGACCTATGGAATGAAGAAGCTATATCTCCTTTATTAGAGGAAATTGTTAATACTATTAACCCTGATGGTAAATATGAGAAAAATGATGATCAAGTAAAGAATAGTAAAGGGATACCTATAGTGACCTATGAACCAATGATTTTTTTAAGAAAAGCAGGGGGAAGGTTATGGGATGTAGAATTAAATGGGATTTTAGAAAAGATAAAGGAAGGATATACCGTTCCAGAAACTATAGAGATGTTAACAACGGATGATATAAAAAGTATAAAAGCCCTAGATGATAAAATTGAAAGATTAAGCCGAGAAGCTTGGCAAGCTGTAGGGGAAGACCTGCTGTTTCCTTTGCCTACCAATACAGAACAGAAGATGATAGCAGAAAAATTATCTAAAAGTGGTGGTGTTGTAGTTCAAGGTCCACCAGGAACAGGGAAAAGCCATACGATAGCCAACTTGATTTGTCATTTACTTGCCCATGGGAAGAGGGTATTAGTTACAAGTGAAAAAGAAAGGGCATTGAAGGTTTTGAAGGATAAGATTCCTGTTGAAATTAGAGATCTATGTGTAAGTATTTTAGGAGCAGATTCTGAATCCATTCGTGATTTAGAAAACTCTATTAAGAATATCGCAGAAAATCTTGACGGTTTAAGTCCAGAACTTCTTGAAAAGGAAGTAGAAAGAATAAAAAAGGAACTTTATGAAATTAGAAAAAACAAAGCTAAGTATCATAATCTGATTAAACAGGCGGGAGAGCTGGAAAATAAGAAGATTTGCATCGCTGATAAGGTAATGACTCCTTTAGATATTGGTAAATGGTTGAAGGACAATCAGCAACATGATTGGATGCCGGATGTACTTAACTTAGATCAACAGTGCCCACTTACCAACTCAGAAATCAGTAGTTTTTTTGAGTTAGCAGGAGTGTTGAAAAAAGAAGATATTGAAGGTTTAGGAAAAAAGAGGCCTATAGTAGGGGAGCTACCTAATACTGCTGAATTTCAAGAAAAAGTTCAGTATATAACAGAAATTGAAAAGGAGCTTTCTGAAAGGGAAGTATATATTAAAGGTTGGAAGGAAAGTAAAGAAGTTTACATTGATTTAGAAGAAAATAAAAAGAAAATAGAAGCTGTTTATGAAGATTTAAAGAAATTAAATGAAAAATGGTTAAAGACTATATTGGAGGATTCCTTGCTTAGCGGAGAAAGAAAGGAAACTTGGAAGGCGTTAATTGTAGAATGTAAAGAAAAAAACCAGCAAATCAAGGTGCTGGATAAGGAACTATTAGAATATGAAATTTCCTTTCCTACTGAACTCAACCCTACTCTTGTTAGGGAAGATCTTGTTTTTGTTGAAAATAGATTGAAGGAGAACAAAGGAATTGGGTGGGTATTTAAAAATATATTAGGAAGAAAGTACCGTTATTTGTTTGAAAAGCTTCTAGTAAATAATTTACCTATAAGAAATAAGGAAGATATCAGTATACTTCTCCAGTATATAGACAGAAGTGACATGAAAAAAAAGCTTATTTTAAAATGGAACCGTATTATGGAGGAGATAGAAGGTCCTGAATTAACGGTGGACATAAGAAGATTTACGTATAACGTTGATGAACTTATTGAAAAAGTGGATATTGCATTAAGTTGGAAGGAATTAAAAATTAAACCCATTGAGAGCTTTGTTGAGAAATTAGGCATATCAGAAACAGCAAAGTGGGAAGAACAACCTTGGTTTGAAAAGATTATATATGGATTAGACGTGCTAAAGGTTAAGCATATTTACCAGAATGCTAAAGTTTATTTCGACCAACTGAAGACGAATTTAGTACGGGGGAAAGAAGCTAATGATGCCCATATAGTATGGACCCATTTACTAACCGCTCTATTCAATAAAGATGTTGAAGCCTGGAATACAGTCTATATGGAGGTTGTGAGATTAGAGGGCTTAGAAGATGATTATCATACTTATTTAGATCTAAAAAGTCGATTGAATGAAGTAGCACCCAAATGGGCGAGTCATATTATTAGTCAAGGTGGAAAAGGCACGGCACTTGAAATACCCCAAGACTGGGAAATAGCATGGGTATGGAGCCAACTTACATGGTATTTAAGGGATTTAAACGAAAAAACAAATCTTGAAGAATTAGAAGAAAAGTTGAACCAAGAGACAAAGAGAGAAATAAAAGTTTTAAAGGACTTAGTAGCTAAATCCACTTGGTTAGCTCAAAACAAAAGAACTACACAGGCACAAGGAAGAAGTTTATATGCTTGGATGAGGGCAATCCAAAGGATTGGTAAAGGTACAGGGAAATATGCCAACATGTATAGAAAAGAAGCTAAGGAAGAAATGAAAGTGAGCAAAGGCGCTATTCCTGTTTGGATTATGCCCATCAATAGAGTTATAGAAAATATTGAATTAAGTAAGGATCTATTTGATGTAATTATTGTAGATGAAAGTAGTCAAAGTAATTTAATGTCCTTATGTGCTTTAATGCGTGCTAAGAAGGCTGTTATCGTAGGAGATGATAACCAAATAAGTCCAGAAAGTGTTGGAACAAATATTGGAGATATACATGAATTAATTAATCGACACCTAGATGGTATACCGCAGGCCAGTAGATTTGAAATGAAAACAAGTTTATACGAAATTGCTAATCAGGTTTTTGAAAGTAAAATAGTATTGAAAGAGCATTTTAGGTGTGTTCCTGAAATTATACAATTTAGCAATGATCTAATGTATGAGGGTAAGATGCTACCATTGAGACAGCCACTATCGGAGGAAGTGCTAGAACCTCCTGTTTCTGCTGTTTTTGTAGAGGAAGGCTTTAGAAGTGAAGAAACTAGAAAAACAATTAATGAACCTGAAGCTGAAGCCATCGCAAATCATATAAAACAATGCTGTGAAGATCCTGTCTATCAAGGTAAAACCATGGGAGTGATATCACTACAGGGACACGATCAAGCAAAATTAATTGAAGAGTTATTAAGAGAAGCCATAGGAGAAGAGGAAATGATTGATAGAAAAGTAGTCTGTGGTGACGCTTATTTCTTTCAAGGGGATGAAAGGGACGTGATGTTCCTATCGCTAGTAGCTGCTTCTAACATGAGAGCAGGTGTTTTAAGTAAACGGTCGGATTATCAAAGATTTAATGTTGCTGCCAGTAGGGCTAAAGACCAAATGTTTTTATATCATTCTATTCAACTGGGTGACTTAAGTCCTCAATGTGCAAGATATCGACTACTTCAATACTGCAAAAACCCTTATAGAGTACAGGAAGAGATAGATAAAGTAAAGGATCTATTTGATTCTAAATTTGAGGAAGATGTATATAGAATTATTACGGCAAAAGGGTATCGAGTTATTCCTCAAGTAAAAATCGGAACATTAGGAAAGAGAATAGACATGGTTATTGAGGGCATGAGAAATAGATTGGCTGTGGAGTGCGACGGTGATAGATGGCATGGTCTAGATAAATGGGAAGAGGATATAGAACGACAACGGATTTTGGAAAGGGTTGGTTGGACCTTTTGGCGTATAAGAGGGAGTGTCTTTTACAGAAATCCTCAAAAAGCTATGGACTTTTTATGGAGTAAACTGGAAGAGATGGAGATAAGGCCTGTTGGGTAGAATATTTTAGTTATAATAGAACAATATTCGAGCTTAGTCTCTCTTTTAAATGAGGCATAGGGTAGGAATGATAAATATATCTATAAATTGAATTTGGTTTGTTTAAGGGGAGGGTAATCATGTTAACTATTGAAAACAATAGAGATATATTTAATAAAAGAGTCCAAAGAGTAATTAAAAGTAATGAAAATAGATCCAATGAAGATGGTTTAATAGGGGTAGAAGAAGTAGAACTAATTCTAAGGTATCAGAGTGATGGAGAAGGGAATATAAAGTGTATTCACTGTAGTTCAATTAATTTACCTCATATTTGAGAGGAAAATGAAGTTAGGTTTGAAATATTTACAGTAAGGAATTATTTGGAAATATGAATTATTAAAGAAATGGAGTTAAAAGATAGAACGTACCAAGAAGAATAACTTTAGAGGAATTTAAGTTAAAAAATATCAATAAGAAGTTTTAACGCATCAGATAAATCAGAGTGTATAGTAAGTAAGTGTTTAAAGTAACGCGGGTGAAAATAGCGAAATTATATAAGGGAGGAGTTATGATGGATTTAGTAGTTGAAAAAGAGAATGATATATTTCAAGTAATTCTGAATCAAGCAGTACGTGTACCTGGTGTTAGGATAAACAGAACTGAATTTTTGAAAACTACATTATCCAAGCATTTTCAAGAAGACATTGTAAATCTGGCTATTAAGAATAATCCTGCTCAAGCAGGAATAACAACTAAAGAACTAGATAGTATAGCTAAATCTTGTATAGGTTTTGAGACGAGTAAAGTAACAGCTATATCTACAGCTGCGGGTGTTCCAGGAAAGTTTGGTGCTGTTGTCGCAATACCTGCAGACTTAACACAGTATTTTGCACATGTAACAAGAATTTTGCAGAAATTAATATACTTATATGGTTGGAAAGATATTTTTAATCAAGATGATGGAATTGATGATGAAACTTTAAGCTTATTAACAATTTTTATAGGGACTATGTTTGGAGTCCAAGCTGCTAATACACTTATACAAAAATTAGCAGCACAAGCAGCTGTTAGAGCAAATAAAGTGATTGCTGCAAAACCTTTAACAAAAGGCGTAGTATATCCTATTGTGAAGAGGATTGCAATAACAATTAGTGGGAAAATGAATAAAAAAATATTTGCCAGTGGAATTTCAAAAATGATACCAATTGTTGGAGCTGTAACGTCAGGAGGTTTAACTTTTGTAACATTTAGGCCAATGGCTAAGAGGTTAAAAGCTCACCTTGAGACACTACCGACCGCAGACGTTAACTTTTACAAAAACGAGATTAATATAGATTGTGAAGAGAACATAATTGATGTAAGCGATATTCAAGAAAGTGATTTTGACATCTCAGATAATTAATAATAAAATAGTAGGTTAAAAATTGAGTATCCTGCATAGGGTGCTTTTTTCATGCCTAATTATAGTGGAATTGTTTCATTTTTGTTTCTTTCTAAAGGTCTAATGAATTTAAAAATTAAGGCAAAATAAATTTAGAAGAGGAAAAAGAAGAAAGAAAATAGGGTCAGACTTGAAATACCTATAATAATATCTTTAGCCTTCCATATTAAATAATACAATATAAGTAAATTTTAAAAATCTGCTTAATACAAATTAACCGGCTTAAATCATGCCAATTTTAACTTCATGAACCCCATTATTTTTTGTAGTACAAATTAAGAAGCGCTTAGTACATTTTCACTAATGAATTCAAGATAATAATGTGATATTATTTAATAAATTAGTATTTCAAGGAGGTCAATTTCATGAAATTCGGAATGAGAAAACCAAGTCTGAAAAAAAGAATCTCCGCAAGAACCAGCTTAAAAAGACAAGTAGTTCATCGTGCTGGGATAAAGATGCCTAGGGGCTATGGATGGTTAAGGAGCCCTAAGAGGTATGCTTATAACAAAGTTTATAGACGGACAACTTTTGATGTGTTTAAGCTACTAAAGAAGTTATTTAAATAGCAAATATTAATGTATTAAACTGAAGTCTCTATAAATGAAGAAACAGGATACTTAACGTAGTCTATATGCGTGAATTGTTTTTAAAAAAAAGGTAAATCTACATATATTAATAGAGTCAAAGAGGAAGATTGCAAAAAGAACTAGATTTATAAAAGCATAAGCTGTAAGGAGATGTATATGAGATTAAATAACTTTATTAGTTCAAGTGGTATTTGTTCAAGGAGACAGGCGGATGAGTTAATTAAACAAAAAAAGGTAAGGGTTAATGGAGAAATAGCACCGATTGGTCTAACTGTAAGCTTAGAGGATAAAGTTGAGGTAGATGGTAAATTAATAAAACCAAAAAGCAATCATGTATATATTGCATTGAATAAACCACCGGGTATTACTTGCACGACGGAGCGTCATATACCGGGTAATATTATCGATTTTGTTAATCATAGTGAACGTATTTTTCCTATAGGAAGGTTAGATAAGGATTCAGAGGGATTGATTCTTCTTACGAATGACGGAAGCATTGTGAATCAAGTATTAATGGAAAAAAATAATCATGAAAAAGATTATATTGTAACGGTTAATAAAGGAGTTACCCCTGCATTTATAGCGGGCATGTCAAAGGGTGTAAAAATTTACAATCCTGTGAAGAACAAATATACAGTAACAAAACGTTGTAAGGTTGTTAAGTTAGACCAGAAAAAATTTAGAATAACTTTGTCCCAAGGGCTAAATCGACAAATAAGAAGAATGTGTAGTCACTTTGGATATAATGTAGTCAAGTTAAAACGAATACGAATTATGAATATAGAACTAGGCAATTTACCAGTAGGAAAGTGGCGAAATCTAACAGAGCAAGAGCTGAAGGTCTTGTTGAGAAAAGTAAAATAGCTTTGGGATACGAGTTTGAATAAAATTTTTATATTTAAGAAGTAACAACAGACGAACAACTTTTAAAGGAGGACAAAAAATGCCGAGTATTAAATATGAAATAAAAGAAACAGTAGGGACTTTGTCAGAGAATAATAAAGGGTGGGCGAAGGAGTTAAATTTAATTAGCTGGAATGATCGAGAGCCTAAGTTTGATATAAGAGATTGGGCACCAGAGCATGAAAAAATGGGCAAGGGTGTTACGCTTAATAAAGAGGAACTGAGAAAATTGAGAGATATCTTGAATGGTATGGATTTGTAAATAAAATATAAAATTGTGGCGATAGAGTAGAGAAGAAATTCTCTACTTTTTTATTTATTCAAATATTGTGTCATAGTAATTACAAAATATGTATTTAATTAGGAGGTTTTACAATGGAATTGTAGAATAAGTATTATATTCTACTTATTACCAGATATTTCATCTTGAATAAATGTGGCGATCTCGTCTGAAACCGTACAATATTAAGAGATTTAAGAGAGGAGGCATCGCATACAGTTTGAGTAGGTAGTAGAAATATCTATTGGTAGTGTAGCAATACATTTAAGGAGTTTTATTTAGGGACTGAGTGGTATTAGATTTTGGAGTTTATGTTGAACTAAGTTATACAAATAGTACTGTTAGATCAAGCATTCTAGTTATTTTAAAAGGGGGATAAATTATGAGATTAAGATCAAAAATGGTATTAGTAATGGCAGGTGTACTATTAGTAGCTTGTTTATCTTTAGGTATAACAAATTTTACGACAGCTAGAACTCAATTAGATCTTCAAAGTAGAATCACGCTTCAAAACAGTGTTGAGGCAGGTCTGTATATGATAGAGGTTGCAAACGAACTTGTTGAAGAAGGGGTTATGAGTTTAGAGGATGCTCAAGAAATGGTAAAAGAACGTCTACTAGGTCGCTCACGTACAGATGGGGAAGGGACAAGGCATATAGAAAGTAATTTTGATTTAGGTGAAAATGGTTATATGGTAGTGTATTCAACGGAGGGCTTAGAAGTAATGCATCCTTCAATAGAAGGTGAAAATGTGTGGGATGTTCAAGATATGGGAGGAAGTGGAGCATATCTTGTACAGGATAAAGTAGAAATAGCTCAATCTGGGGGAGGTTTTACATTCTATGACTGGACATATCCAAACTCAGATAATATTGGAACTAAAATAAGTTACAATAAGTTAGACCCTCATTGGAATTGGGTAGTTACAGCAGGTTCTTATATGTCGGACTATAATCAAGGTGCTAATAATATTTTATTAAACATGTTAGTAGTTGGTTTAATAGTAATGTTAGTAGGTGTGATAATAGCTTATATCGTATCAACTAGCATCATTAAGCCTATAATAAGTTTATCAGATGGCTTAACCAAATTAGCAGATGGTAATTTAGCTGGCAGTAAAGTAGATACGAAATCTAGCAGTGAAATAGGAAGTATGATAAAAGACTTCACAAAAGTAAGAGAAAATTTCATTAGTTTAGCATCAAGTTTACAAGGTACTAGCGAGGAATTAACTTTGAAAACACAAAATCTACATAAAATGTCTGAGAATAGTAGCAAAAACATGGAAGAGATCACTGCTAGTATGGATTCAATCTCAACCGTATCTGAGACACAGGCCTATAGTTCTAGTAATGCAACAGAAAATATGACAAAATTAAATAAAGAAATAAATAAAATAGATGAAGAAGTTGTAGAAATATCAGATAAAGCAGAAGAAACAAAAGGATTAAGTTTAAAAGGTACAGAAACCTTAACTGAACTAGAAAATACAACGGATAAAACAGTGAAGTCTATGTCTTATTTATCTGAAACCGTAGACTCAGTTAATAAAAGCTATAAAGATGTAGAAAGTATTTTACACAATATAAACAAAATATCTGAACAAACAAACCTATTGGCTTTAAATGCTAGTATTGAGGCTTCCAGGGCAGGAGAAGCTGGTAAAGGGTTTGCAGTAGTTGCAGAAGAGATCAGAAAATTAGCAGAACAATCATCAGAGGCTACGGACAGCATAAAGCAAAAAATTGAAAACGTTAGGGAAGTAACTAATAATGCAGTTGAAGGTATGAAAGAAACAAATCAACATACTAAAGACAGTGAAATATCAGTTAATAATACGCGAGATATATTTAATTCAATACTAAGTGCCATAGACGATACTGTAGATAGTATTACCAAAGTTAAAGATAGTACAAAAACAATAGTTGGTACTAGTGGTAGCGTATTAAATAATATAGAGGAAATAATGGCAAGTGCTGAGCAGTCATCAGCATCCACAGAAGAAGTAACAAGTGGTATTGAAGAACAAAGTGTTACTTTAAATCAATTAAATGCTTACACTGGTGAGTTAGAAAAAATAGTAGAGGACTTAGGTAAGAAAGTAAAATACTTTAAAATATAATGAGTAAATGATAATACAATAAGAATTTTTGGAAGTGATGTAGAAGGCAAGGGAATAAACCTTGTCTTTTCATATTTTATAATAGCTACTATGTATAATATGTTATAGTTTAACGATGTAGTTGGAAGGCAGTATGCAAGTAAAATTATATTAATTTCAACAGCATTTTACAGTTATATTAGGTATTAAGTGATATACTTAGACTAGTGATTAAGAATTTATTTTAAGTAGATTCTAAATATAAATTACGGAGGGATAGACATGGAACTTCTAGGGGAAATCGTCTTACATAAGGCTTTTGGAAAAGGGAAAGTAACATTATTTGAAAATAATTATATAACAGTGATGTTTGAGAAGCGTAAAGAAGAAAAAAAGTTTGTTTATCCTGATGCCGTTGGCGCATTTCTAGAACTAGAGAATGAATCTTTGCAACAAAGAATTGAAAAGGATAAACAAGCGATTGTACAACAGGAAGTAGAAGCAAAAGAACTTAAGGAAGAACAAGCTAAATTAGAAGCAGAAAAGCTCAAAAGTAAAGCAACTAAGGGTAAAAGAACTAAAAAAACCAGCTGATAAACCTGCACAAAGAAAATATTGCTTTTTAATACTATTGTGATGGTGGAAAGGAAGATGGAAGCAAGAGAACCTTCCGCATTAGCAAAAGAAGTAGAAGAAATAGGAGGTAAAATTTTATGTTTGAATATAAATTTATAAAAGTAGAAGTAAAAGGCTTTCTTACATTAGCGCCAAAGGAAGACTATCATTCTATAGTAGAAAAACATGCACGAGAGGGTTGGAGGTTGGTACAGATTTTTGCTCCACCAGTAGGCAGTTATGGCGTTGCTAAGTATTTAGAATTGATATTTGAAAAACAAAATTAAGCTACTCTTAATAAATATATAATTAAGTTGAAAGAGCAGAGAATAAAATTTTTCTGTTCTTTTTATCTATTTATGTGTGTGTATAAGACGATCACTTTTGTTATAATAGGGTATAGTTTAAAGATGTAGTGGGGAGGGCTAGCATGCAAGCAAAATATGAAGTTAATCACGTTTCTATTGAAAGTATATTGTCTTGGATAAGGCAAGAAGAGGTAGCAATTCCAGAAATACAGAGACCATTTGTTTGGGATTCAACTAAGGTAAGGGATTTAATAGATTCTTTATATAAAGGTTATCCTGTGGGTTATTTAATTACTTGGAGAAACCCTGATGTAAAGCTTAAGGATGGAAAAACATCCTTTGGAAAGCGTATATTAATTGATGGGCAACAAAGGGTGACAGCGCTTACAGCTGCATTAATGGGACAAGAAGTGATTAATGAGAACTATGAAAAGAAATCTATAAAAATTGCTTTTAATCCGATAGAAGAAAAGTTCGAGGTGTTAAACACAGCTATAGAAAAGGATGAGAATTGGTTAAATGATATTGGTGAGTTTGTTCAGGGGAAGGTAAATACCTTTAGCTTTGTTCATGAATTTTGTAAAGATAGAGAAGATATAGATCCAAATAAGCTACATGATATATTAATGAAATTGGTTCAAATAAAAAATAGAAATATTGGGATTATAGAGCTTGCACATTCTTTAGATATTGCCACGGTTACAGAGATATTTATCCGTATTAATTCTAAAGGAGTGGTATTGAGTCAAGCGGATTTTGCAATGTCTAAAATATCGGTTAATAAAGAGTATAATGGCGATCTCATTAGAAAAACTATTGATTACTTCTGTCATCTAGGTAAAAATAGCAATGATTTTGATAATATAAAGAAAAATGACAAGGATTTTGCTAACACTGAGTATTTTAACAAAATAGCTTGGATACGCAATGAAAAGCAGGACTTATATATTCCTAATTATTCTGATGTAATAAGGGTTGCTTTTACTTCACAGTTTTTTAGAGGAAAGCTATCGGATTTGGTAAGTCTGTTATCTGGTAGAAATTTTGAAACAAGGGCTTATGAAAAGGAGATAGAAAAAGCATCCTTTGAAAAATTTGAAAAAGGTGTGCTAGAGTTTGTTAATGAGACGAATTTCAAACGATTTATTATGATTGTTAAATCTACAGGGATTATTCACAAAGGGTTAATAAGATCGCAAAATGCACTAAACTTTGGGTATATACTATATATTACTTTAAAGTCTAAAGGTTTGGATTCAAACACAATTGAAAGGTTAGTTAGAAAGTGGCTGATTCTTTCATTACTTACGGGAAGGTACTCTGGTTCTCCAGAATCCCAATTTGATTATGATATTAAGCGAATGGTTGCAGATAGCTTTGAAGGCTACATTGCAAATGAAGAAAAAGGACAATTATCGGATGCTTTTTGGGATACAATCCTTGTGACCAGACTAGATACCTCTGTTAGGAGTAGTCCATACTTTAATCTTTTTTTAATTGCGCAGATTAAACAAGGAGATAAAGGCTTCTTATCTGAACATATTGAGGTAAAACACCTTATTGAAGAGCGGGGAGATATTCATCATTTATTTCCGAAAAGATATCTTCAAAAGCATGGCCTAAATCGAGGACAATATAATCAAATTGCTAATTATGTTTATATGCAGTCTGAGATTAACATAAAAATTAAAGATAAAGCACCAAATGTTTACTTTAAGCAGGTAAGAGATGAAATATTATCAGGAGATTTAAGGTTAAGTGGGATAAATAATAATGTAGAACTGTCTGAAAATCTTAAGCAAAACTGTATTCCTGAAAGTATTTTTGATATGGATATCAATGATTATAATGAGTTTTTAAATCAGAGAAGAGTGTTAATGGCACAAAAGATAAAAGAATATTATCAATCCCTTTAATTGAGAAAACTGATAGAAGGGTATTTACCCCTCCTAGTCCTACATAATTTATATTAAAATAAATAGTATATATTGTTATGTGAACATGGAGGAAAAGCCTATGACTAATCAACAATTTAGAAGTACTGTATTGCAGAAATTAGAAAAATTAGAAGAAGGCTATAAAGAATTAAATGACAGAATAACTGAGTTAGAAAGAACAGCATCAAGGGTAGAAATTGTTACTGCAGATAATTATAGCGATATAGCAAGATTAAAATCCATTAAATAAACCTTAGCCTATTAAACTGGTTAAGGTTATTTTTATAGGTGATCCTTTAAAATTTCGGCTCTTTGTCAATAGTTGGGGTGGGATTATATTTAATCTCGCTCCATTATTACATTAGAGCCTATTTTAGTATAAT
>NZ_JAVKGO010000018.1:0-27985 GCF_031432315.1 Serpentinicella sp. ANB-PHB4 | reverse complement strand
TTTATATCCAACTGAATATTTCTTGCCAGATTGAGTTTTATTATTTACTCAATAAGCACAAATTTATTTACAGTCTCTGGCTATTTTACTCATTTAAAGTAATAGTCATCCTTTTCTATATTTAATACACATAGGATATAAGCGTTATGACACTTCGCCTCTTACTCTTCAGTGATTTCTTTTAATTTTTGTACTTGCTGAGCTGTTAGCTCTGTAAAATTCTCATTTGAACCATTTAATAATAAATATCCGCCCTGTTCTTCTATCCATATATGATGAAAACCTACAAAATACCCTTCTTTATAGTTTATCATCAGTACGAAGTCGGGATAAGTTTCTGGTTCCCATTCACTACTTTCGAAGTCTATTTCTTCTAGTAGACTTTCATACTGTGCTACCTTATTTTGATCTCGAATCTCTCTTTCGGTACTAATAGAAAATTCCTCTGTTTGTGCCCCTACTACAAGTACTTTTTCAGGTATTGTTACCCTATCATAGCAACCCCTTAAAAATGGAAAAGTTATGGCTAATAGCATCAGTCCAATTACAATAATTTTTTTCATATAGAATCTTCCCCCAATAATGTCGTAGGATCTATTTTAATTATATCCTTTCACAAATTAGTAACATTCCTACCAGTTACTAATTTCTTTAATGCTATATCCAATAACATATACGACTAATAGTATGGACAGGATTATGGTCCCTTTACCAGTCCAGTTTAGATTAAAAAGATTTCCTAAGGTTACTAATAGAAATATAACCGACAGCGTTAACATCACAATGCCAGTAAAACGATACTCTTCCTTGGTTCTCATCTTTTTTCTCTCTTCAGGTTTTGCCAGCATGTAGAAAGTAGTGGGAATGGGACCCTTTTGCCGAAATAAAAATGTTGAAAAGACAAACAAACTTATTGAAAGAAGCCCTGTGAGTAAAACTTCAATTATCTCCAACATACAACCCTCCCTTGAAATGAAAACTTTAAGGTATTAAACCCCGTAAGTATCTTTCCTATTTAGATATCCTATAATTAGATTATATGTATTATGGTAAAATTATCAATAGTTTTTTAATATAGGTATGAAAACAATTTAAAACCGGATACTTCACTTCTTTCAGTATGACAAGAGAATCAGTTGGATAGTTATATAGGGGTTAGGTGATCGGAAAAGCAAAATTAATAATAAAGTCAAAATCGAGATTCTTCGCAGGGCTCAGAATGACGATATTAGTTGGACAGTTGGTCAGTTGGATAGTTGGTTAGGAGATAAGGAATAGGAAAAGCAAAATAACAAAGTCAAAACCGAGATGCTTTATATTATATCAATGGATTGTCATTCTCCTCTGTGTAAGCGACTGACGCGAAACTTCTTTTCGGTCATCTGCTTGCACTCTGCGTAAGCGACTGACTCGAAACTTCTTTTCGGTCATCTGCTTATGAACGACAGTGAAGAATCTCGAATCTAAGTTAATGGTAACAACAAAGTCAAAACCGAGATTCTTCGCAAGGCTCAGAATGACAGAAGAAGCAGCTGGATAGTTGGATAGGGGTTAGGTGATAGGAAATAATATTTTAAATATGTATTAAAAATTCTTTAATTTCTTTAGATCTAACAAATGTAAGAAATTAATCATTTTTAACTAAGCGACTGACACGAAACTTCTCTTCGGTCATCTGCTTAATATCGAGATCCTTCGCGAGCTCAGGATGACAAAAGAAGGAATCTCGGTGTTAAATAAGTTATTCTAGTGGTATGTCAAGTCCGTCAAAATGTCTAATAGCATCTTTTGAGTCGGGTTCATGGGCAAGGCTTGAGTATGATTCTAGGGTTTTTAAGTCTTTAGGTCCGTAGTGCATAACTGCAGGCCCTTTTATACAACCGCCTTGGCATGCCATTCCTTCCACAAAGTCTTTTTCAAATCTATTATGTTTAATTAATCGCAATGTTTTATCACATGCTTCTATTCCATCACATAGTTCTACCTTGATTGGCTCTTTGCTTTTGTCTTCTATACATTGAAGTACTGCTTTACTAACGCCTCCACTTGCTGCGAATTTTCTTCCATAATAGGAAGCGTTATTAAGAGGGGCTGCTTCCAGCTTTTCTAAATCAATGTCTTTCGATTGAATTAAAGCAGCTAACTCTTCAAATGTTAAAACAAAATCTGTAGATGCATCATTTTTCGCTTCTGATTTTTTCCCTATACAAGGACCAATGAAAACTACCACTGCTTCTGGGTCAATCGATTTAATAAGTCTAGCTGTTGCTTTCATCGGTGATATTGTCTTTGAAACATGTTTTTTTAGTTCAGGGTATTTATTATCTATGTAGTTAACAAACCCTGGACAACAGGAGCTTGTGAGGATTTCTCCCTTTTCTTTATTTGCTAACAATTCTTCTGCTTCATGTTTTGCTACCATATCTGCACCTAGTGCGACTTCTACTACGTCTCTAAATCCAATCTTTTTAATACCGGTTACAACTTTTCCGAGTTCTGCATAGTCAAATTGCGTGGCAAAGGAAGGGGCAACCATTGCGTATACTGAAGATTTTTTAGATTTTATCGCTTGAATGACAGGTACAATTTGTGATTTATCCTGTATTGCACCAAAAGGACACTTTTGAACACATGAGCCGCATGAAATACAGTTATCGTAGTTTATAATCGCATTTTTTCTCTTATCTATTTTAATAGCATCCGTCGGACAAGCTTTTTTACATGGTCTCATTACGTCAGCAATGGCACTAAATGGACAACTTTCTTTACATCTTCCACATTCTATACATTTATCATAATCAATGACAGCCCGACCTCTTTGAATCATAATTGCTTTTACTGGGCAAGATGATAAACATCGGTTGGCAATACAGCCTCTACAGGTTTCAGTTATGACATATTTATTAATAGGGCACTGGTCACAAGCTGAAGGTAGAACTTCTACAATACCATCAATATTTGGATCTCCTCCTAGTGCCACGTGGGTACGATCAGCAATTACTGCCCTTTCATGATATATACAACAACGGAAGTGACTATCTGGACCTGGGCTTACTGTATAGGGTATTTTCATTAAGTTTTTATCTAAAGTACCTTCAAAGGCATATTTAGCAACTTCTACTAGAACATTGTTTTTAAATCTCTGCACATGATTTTCATAATTTCTCATCAATCTTCACCTTTTCTTTAAATATATTTATAGATACTTCACTTCGTTCGGTATGACAAGAGTTAGTCTATATAATTTAATTCAACATTTTTACCCATTTTTCTTAATTCCTCAATGATTTCATTGACAATTCTTGTCTTTATACTTAAATCCTTTGGAAAATCAGGATTTTGGTGGGCTGGGTTAATTGCCCTTCCTACCCAAAAGTAAATATGTGTTCCCTCTTCTATAATCAATTTTAGCAACCTAGAAACCCCATCTTCCTTGTAAATAATAATATCTTCACAAGAAGTATTAAGTTTTCTTAATTTTTCTAGGAGCATCTTTAATGTCAAAACACCTTCTGTCACTAAGTCTATTCCCTCTATATCTGCAGTTGGTGGAACCTTTGGATCAATATAATTTAAACTAGTTATAATTTCTTTGTCTAATTCCCTTGCTACAATTTTCGCAGCTACACCACCACATACAATTTTTTTCCCTACTTGTTGCATAAAACTTCTGACTGCACCAGCGTCTTTACGCTTATCTTCTGGGGGGCCTGTAAAGATATTAATCGGCTCTACCTTTCTTATACTTATGGTAACCGCACTCGCATCATCTCCTGGTAGGCCGTTATATAATTCATTACAGGTTTCTATTAATCTTCTATTTATTTTTTCCGCTGAGGGTGTTTTTTGTTCTGCTAAAAAATCCGCAACATGTTCCCACTGCCATCCGTAGTTAAGAATGTGCCCTACCCCTGCATGAATAACTCCGTCAGAGCATAAGGTTAATCGATCTCCGATCTCCAGCTTTACATGACTCACCCTAATATTTTTTTCGCCAATTTTCACTTGGGTTCTTTCAATTGGCATCAATTTATTATCTCTATATATAAAAACAGGTGGATTATCAAACTCAATAACTTGGGCATTGAAGCCTTCGTCTATATCTACTACGGTAAATGTTGAGTACCCAATGTTTCGGATACTACAGATAGGTAAAGTGTTTGTAATTGTCTTAATCGTTTCTTCTAAGCTTTCGCCTCTTTTTAACATGGTGACCATAATTTTAGTTGTTAAGGTTGCTAATATATTTGCTTTTACGCCACTACCTAAACCATCGGACAGAACAACGATTACCCCATCTGGCTTTTTTATTATGTCTATCTTATCTCCACATAGCTCTTCATTTTTTTTATTAATTGAATGATAAGAGACATCTATAAATCCTGTTAAAGTCATAATGTCTATTCTCCCTCACTCAAAACTAGTTTTTTCAATTTATTTAATCCGACTTTTGTTTCTGCCGTAGTTTCTCCTAGTAAACTCGCTATTTCCTGTGCAACTCTCATCTGATGTTCTATAACGTCTTGACAGGTTGTCACTGTTTCCACTTTTACTCGTTCAAGTTCTTCCCGATTCTTTTCAGACTGGGTAATGTCTGTAAAGACGCCCACCAAAGTATCTGCCTCTTCTACCCGTACTAAATTGAAGTAAAATGTTTTGTCGACGGAGGCAATATATATTTTTTTACTAATACATTTATCTTCCACGGATATGATCTGCTCAAAGTTAGGGTCGTCTATTACACATGTAATTGGCCAATCCACTAGTCTGTGTCTTTCTTTGTTAAAAACCTTGTTAAATGATAAATTTGCATGCTGTATATCTAAATCTTCATTTAGTATGCAAATGGCATTTGGACTAGCTTCAAATATAATATTTTGTAGACCCTCTGTTTTTTTTCTTAGGGTGTCTAAGCACATGCTTATATCAGAATACCCTTGGGCTACTGCTATTGCTTTTTCATAACAAGTACTATAACCACAGGCATTGCAATTAAGCTGATCTTGCTTTGTATACTTATCCATCTTTAATAGTATTTCTTCTATTTGGTCCTCGCTTACTGTTGTTAATTTAACAGGCTTTGAAGAAAAAGACCTGTGTAGCTTCTCTTTATTAATAGGTGTATAGGATGGTTCTTCTTTTTCCTTTTTGGTAAAAGGTGCAGTTGCGTGAACAAAATCTTTTACTAACTGCATTCGCTTAAAAAGTTTAGGTGCCTGTTCAGGCATATTAGGTCCGTTTATACAACTCCCACTACAAATATTTAATTCTGCGCAGTAACCGGAAATTTCTTTAGATTCAACAGATTCTAAAAATAACTTACAGGCTTCTATGCCATCTATATGTATATATTCGTAATTTGTATTGATCCGAGTTTTCAAATCTTCTTTCCATAGGCTTCCTCCTAAAGGATAAGCCCTTCCCCTTTCGCTTGTTGGGGTATCAAAATTACTTAGATTTAAATCTGCTATTTCAACCTTTTCCTCTATCAACCATTTTTCTAATTCTTTAAATGTAATAACAGCATCTATACTTCCTGTTATTTCAAGGGCCTCTGCTTTTTTCGCCAAGCATGGACCGATAAATACAACAAAGGTATCTTCACCATGACGAGCTTTTATGTCATACCCATGGGCTAACATTGGAGAAACTGTCGTTATAACAGCATCAACAGCATCTTTAAAATAATGTTCTATTAAATAATTACTTGAAGGACAGCAGCTTGTAATTATGTTTGACTTGGTACTTTGGGATATCTCCTTTTCATATTCCCTTGAAATCATTTCGGCGCCTCTAGCAGTCTCTTCCACAGCATAAAAACCAAGTTTTTTAATAGCAGTGCTCATTTGATAAGGTGACTCCATAATAAATGCACCGGCAAAGGAGGGTGCAATAGATGCAATAACCTTTTTTCCCTGTTTAATGGCTTGTTGTACGGTTTTAATATCCAGATTTATTGTTAAGGCCTCTTGATGACAATGCATTTGACAGATCCCACACTTTATACACAAATCATCAATTATGTGACGACTTTTCTTTGTAAATGAAATCGCCTTTGTTTCACATACGCGCAAGCATTTAAAACATTCATCACATTTATCTTCATCAAAATTTATAAAGTTCATTGAGTGATCCTCCTATGAACTGCTTCTATAAATTGTTTTGCTGCTTCAGGTTTTACAGCTGTAACCTGTTCATTTTCTACTTTTACTGAAACGGCTGTACCGCATTCTCCTAAACAAAATGATGCTTTTAGATCAATGGTATTTTCCAAATCATGTTTTGCTAAATAGGCTTTAAAGGTCTCTATTACTTCATACGCTCCCTTTAAATGACATGCACTTCCTATACACACTTTGATTTCCATATTTGTCCCCCCATTTTCTATAGCACACTTAAAATATTTTGTTAATTATATAACAATCTTATATTGTTAATAATATCACAAACTCATATGTATATCAATTCAAAAAGTCCTCAATGCTAGTTTTTAGAATATTCTAACCATTTGTATTTAATTGTTTATGGTTGTTCCCGGTGATATAATTGGGTGTGGGATCTTTGTTAGTTGGGTAGTTGGTTAGTTGGTTAGTTTGTTAGTTGGTTAGTTGGTTAGGGGATAGTAGATAGGAAAAGCAAAATAACAAAGTCAAAACCGAGATCCTTCGCAAGCTCAGGATGACAACATTAAAAACATTAGTTGGGTAGTTTGTTAGTTGGTTAGTGGATAGGGGATAGGAAAATCAAAATAACAAAGTCAAAATCGAGATCCTTCGCTAGGCTCAGGATGACAACATTAGTTGGTTAGTGGTTAGTAGACACGTGGTAGAAAAAAGCAAAATAAAAAATGGAAGTCATTCTGAACGTAGTGAAGAATCTCAGGTTTAAATCAATAGATAGGAGTATGTACATGCATAACTTTTCGGAAAATAAAGGGCTTAAAATTTTGTTAGCAGCAACAGGTATTAATTTTGTTTCCGGTTTATTATATATTTGGAGTGTGATTAGTAAAAATCTGGTTCGAGATTTAAACTGGACGAGTAAAGAGGCTTCTCTACCTTATACGGTTGCGACGCTTTTTATGGTTATTTCAATGATTGTAATTGGTAAACTGCAAGATAATAAAGGTCCAAGATTTACTGCTACTATTGGTAGTTTATTTTTAGGTATTGGTTTTATTTTATCAGGATTAACCATTAATCCTGTTATTATGATTATTACTTTTGGGGTTTTAACTGGATCTGGGATGGGGACTTTAAATTTAGCTACGATCTCTACGCCTGCTAAATGGTTCAGTACCAGTAAAAAAGGAATGATCACTGGCACTGTTGCTGCTGGTGTAGGGTTGTCTTCTATTTTATATTCTCCTTTATCAAATTATTTGATTGATCATATTGGCACTTCAAAAACTTTTATATATATCGGAATATTTGCATTGGTTATTGCTGGTTTACTATCCCAGGTTTTAGAGAATCCGCCATCTGACTTTATTGCAAAAGAAAATCCCCATAAAAGGAGTATGCCTTCTTTTGATGTTCAGTGGAAAGAGATGATTAAAAAAATAGACTTTTATAAACTATGGGCTATGCTTGCTTTTTCTTCTTCTGCTGGTCTGATGATTATTGGCCATGTTGCAAATATTGCTATGGTCCAAGCAGACTGGGAAGGTGGTTTTCTTCTAGTGATTATTTTAGCTACCTTTAATACTTTAGGTCGATTTTTCGGGGGAAGTATTTCCGATAAAATTGGTAGAATTAATTTAATGAGAACAATATTTATTTTACAAGGGGTAAATATGTTTTTATTTGCAAGATTTAGTTCTGTTACCCCTCTTGTAGTAGGTGTAGCTGTGGCAGGCCTATGTTATGGGGCTACTTTTTCCGTTTTCCCTGCTACCCTTTCTGACATGTACGGAACAAAAAACTTCGGAATCAATTACGGATTATTATTCACTGGTTGGGGATTTGGTGGTTTGATTGGTCCAATGACCGGGGCAGCAATTTTTGATGCAACGAATTCTTATGCCTATGCCTATTTTGCAGCTTTTGTTTTATTAGCTATTTCATTAATGATTTCTTACACGATTAAGAAACCAGATTATACAATCATAAAAGAGAAACCTCAATTTCAAGGTGGCCAATAGGCCACCTTTACTTCTTTCCTTATTCTTTAACCCTTTTTTAAAATCTAAGTGTTTCTAATTATATATAACGGGTAAGTAAATAATATGATACATTTTTCAACATATTTTTTTATTTTGGAAAGGAGTGAATCATATGAAAAAGATTTTAATTCCTATTGATGGCTCTAACTACACACGAAAAGCCTTACTTCAGGCGAAGGAGATTGCTAAGGCATTTCAAGCGGATGTTGAGATTATGACGGTTGTTCTTGACATGAGGGGTATGTATTACTATGAAGGTGCATATTTTATAGGGGATGCCCTTGCAGCCGAGGACTATAAGACCTCGGGCGAAAAAGTGATTAAGATAGGCAAAGATGTTTTTTCAGATTACTTTGCTGGAAAGGTTAAAACTACCATACGTCTTGGAGATGCTGCTAAAGAAATTATTGACTACGTTGAGAACAATGATTTTGATCTCATTGTGATGGGAAGTAAGGGCCTAACTGGTATTAGTAAGCTAGTTGTCGGTAGTGTATCTAATAAGGTTTTAAATAATGTTGAGGTTCCAGTGCTTATTGTTAAATAAGAAAATTTATAACTTAATATTAAAGATTAACATACTTATAAATGTTGAAACCGGTGGTTAGCCACCGGTTTCAACATTTAATATGAGCAAACATACTATTCACAACGGGTTTTTCTAGTGTAAATAAATAGGGTGATGCTACTGCCAAAAACTAATAATATCAGCCTCAGTATAATATGATTCACAATAAAAATGCCTGAAATTGCTATGGATATCCAAATAAAAAGTATTGCTCTCATTTTTGCTTTTACGGGCATACCTAACTCTGATACATAATCTTTCACAAATGGACCTAAATATTTATTATAGAGAACAAAATTATACAGCCTTCTACTGCTCTTCATATAACATGTGAGGGATATTAATAAGAATGGTGAAGTAGGCATAACCGGTAATATGATGCCTATGATCCCTAAAAATAAACTAAAGGTACCTAAAAATATTAGTATCGGTCTTTTCATCTGAACCTCCTATTACTGTTATGCATCCATTTAAAGCTACAATGAAACGCTTTTGCTTAGGATGCATAACATTAAATTGTTAGAAGAAACCTTTTTAAATGGATATTCCTTTACTTCATCTTCTATAACCGCCTCTAATCTATATTTCTAATCAAATTACACTTAACGTAAAAAGACATTGGTATCCATCACCAATGCTTTTCTTATATATTTTAGTTTATTGCCTTAGGGTCTTGTACATTTGATCCTTCAAGTACTTCTTCCCCTATGTTTCTTTTGCTGTACCATTTCCATATCCCTACAGTAAATAATACGATAACCATACTTGTAATAATGCTCCCTTCTGCTCCAAAGTCCCCACCAGATAATAAATGGTGCCCTGCAATATCAATTTCTATAAAAGATTTCCCTATATCTAATCCTGAAACCGCAAATCCATAGACATTACCTAAAAATAAATTCCATGTAAAGTGAATACCAATTGGCACCCATAGTCCCCCGGTTACCTCTCTAGCAATGGCAAACAGTACTCCTGCTAAGAATAAATTTAAAAGTGGAATCGGACTTTGTAAAATACTTGGATTCCCTAAATGTAAAAGGGCAAATAGGATTGAGTTTACAATAACAGTAGCCTTCACACCATAATCCCTTTTTATCAATCCATGTAAATAACCTCTACTCAAAAATTCTTCATTTATGGCTACACCCATAAATAATATAATTGGATAGCCCATCGAGGAGATCACATTCATCTCAAAATTAATGGCGGATATACTTACTATTCTAAATATCCATAGGAGTAAAAAGGTGGTAGTCATGAAGGCAATTCCCCATAAACACCCTTCTAGGGCTAGCTTAGGTGCATTTTTTTGCTTCCATCCTAAATAAAGGCCTCTTTTTTTATCAAACAGATAATATACTAACCAAACTGCACCAAGCATAGTAATCGTTGAGAGTATATGTATAATCGTTTCAACATTAGGTTGATCTAGATATTGTTCATAACCTAATTCACTCCCTGTAGCTCTCATGTGCAGTGGCACCATAACGATCGTACTAAGCACAATTAAGAAAATAAACATCAATAAAATCTTCCCTATTATAGCTGGTATGCTTTTTGAATTTTCCATTTTATCCCCCTTTTTTAAATTAGCGCATTAAATACACTTAATTATATGATTCTGTATTTTGCTTTGTTTTCCTTTTTAAATCGTTCTGCTTATTTTGTCATTGTTCGTCAGGGGGATTAGTTGGACAGTTGGACAGGAGATAGTAGATAGGAAAAGCTAAAATGCAAAAGAACAAATGACAAAATCAAACCCGAGATTCTTCTCTTCGTTCGAATCTCGGGTTTGGTTGTAATATTCTAAGTTAGCAGGGCTCCAAAAACACCTTTTTCTATATCTGTACTTTTGATCACTTCGTATTTCATGGCACTAACCGTGGCAAGTTGTGCAGCTGCTTCTGCTTTTGCTTTGACAACTGGATCTTCTATTTGATTATCTCCTTTTACTTCTACAATGTAGTATTGTCCATCGGTTCTTTTGACGTAAAAGTCGGGATAGTAAGATCTTACGCTTCGGGTTTCTGGATCGATGTATTGTATATAAAAATCCGTTTGTCCATGGGTTAGCATACCTGTGAAGTACACTTCCTCGATTAACTCACTACGAAGTAGGTTCCAAAACAGTTTACTTTCTGCCCTTGAATCAAAGCAGTAAGTATCTAGGTGGAAGCTTTTATGGGCATAGGCCTTTGCTGCTCGGTCATCTTTTGAAACAACTAGTTCTGGATTGGCGTGAATAATGTAATGACCTGCTTTAGGATTTTTAACAAGTTCTATTTCTTCCTCTTCTTGATTTTCAAAGTCTTTTAGTTCGTAAATTGATTCTATTATTTTGGGAACAATCCAGTCATATAATAGCTCGTTATATTGATTGACTGCCTCTACAATCTTTTCTACGCCCACTTCTGTATTTTTAAGCATTTCACCAATAACAATTGGTGATTCATTTAGATATCTTGCTATTTCTCCTACTAAGGTAAAGGATGAGTAGGTTGCTTTTTCCTTTACATGAGTTATATCAACTTTTTGTTCTTGATCAATAGAGGCTCGATCAAAGCTAAGTCCTTCATGCTTTGTGTGTATTAATTTATATTTTTTAATATTATCTGAATCTAGGGCTTCAGCAATATTAAAGTCAATCTTTTTAACATCATCTTTTCTTCTCCACTGATAGAGCTTTTTAATTCGGTTGAGCTTTATTTTTCTAACTGGTGGCACTACTTTTATCTCAAAGACTTCTTTATTTGTACTTGTATTTTTTAAGTCAGAAATACCCAGTCTGAAGTTCTCTTGGAGTTCATTTTCAAGAATCTCTCTGTTTTCATTAGATAAATATACAGTGGCTCTATATTGCTCATTGCCTATGGCTCTTAAGCATCGCATCGTTGCTTGGAGTACAAAAACCTTTGATTTTGGTTTTCTAAATAGAGATACACCAAATAATGAACGGCAGTTCCATCCTTCTCTACCTTTGTTAACAAGAATAACAAATTGCTTATTTGAGTGGGGACTATCTAGTCTATTAAACTCTCTAATATCGTCATTGCTGGTTAGCTTAGGGTCTCCTACGTTTACTAGTATTTTATCTAAGGATATACCCAGCTCTCCAAGAATTTCTGAAACAATGGGCTGTAGCTCGTTTTTAACTTCTTCTATGGTTGTGCCAAAGATAGCAAGCTTAGGTAGCATCCCTTCGTATCTATCCCCATCTTTTCCGTACTTTTGCCAAAAGTCTTGTATAACAATTTTTAAAAATTCCTTGGACTTGGTGTTACTAAAATCATTTATTTCTATATCCTTTAGATATTGATTGTCTATTGCTTCTTTTAAACCATAGGCATAAACAACTTCGGGTAATACTTTGTTGCCAACATAAGGCGTTCCGGTATAGTTGTAGCAAGCCACAACTTGTGTCCCTTCTTTTTTTAAACTGGCTGCTAATTCATTGATTGTAAGACGTAAGCTATTTTTAGCCTTTTTCATTCCTAAGTCTTTAGACAACTGATCCCCAAAGGAATGATGGGCTTCGTCTACATATATACCTAGCTGCTGTAGCCTTGTTAGTTTTGTAAACCTTTGATTCGATTGAAGGTCTGCTTCATCTACTATTTCCTCATCCTTTGGTTCATCTGCCGCACTCAGTTTTGCATGCCCGGTTGTTTCTGGCATAAACAGCTTCTCAGCTGGGTTTTTGTCTTTGTGCTTTTGTTTTAAAATTATCTTTTGTGTATTTGAAATGATAATATTAAATTTAGAACCATCAAGGGTAGACAGAGCAATACCTGTATCATCTAAAAAATGAATTTTCAAATGGGTTTCTAACCAGCTAACATATTCCGGTGGTACGACTAGATTTTTATCAAAAGTTGTAATTTCTCTTAAAGACTCTAGTACTGTTTTGTCCGGTGCAAATACTAGGGCATTGTGACAATACTTAGCATCCTTAGGGAATTTATTTGCAAGGATAAACTCGTAAAAAATACAAGTGGCCATTAAGATGGTTTTACCCGTACCCATGGTTAAAGCAAAAATATAGTTGGCGTATTCCTGTGCGTTTTTTTTCATCTCATTAAATAACTTTTCATATGCTTCGCTATCTAAATAACCAATTTTTCCCTCTTCTGTAATTTTCACCTGCTTACCAGACAGGTTCGTATCTAGTCGATCTTTAAATTTATTCTGTTCTTTGTACCAATCTTCAAAAACTTTGTGCACTGGTTCATTATCTAGAAATTCCTTTAAAAAAATGTACATTTCTAGTGCTTCAAATTGGGGCACTCTTAAATATGCATTTTGCTCATTTTGACCTGGGTCATTATAATCCAAGAATTTTTTTGTTAGATTCCTATAGTTGTTTTTTATACTGCCCTTCTTTTCTTGATAAAATTGGTGCAGAAACTGATAAAAGGCAAAGTCTAGCTCCAAATCAGCGCTTTTCTTTTTAGCCATTTTTCACCGTCACCTCCAAGGTTTCGGAGAGTAGATCCGTAATTTTAACCCGTATGGTTCCTGCCTCTTGTGGTACATCGTAAGTCCCTTTAACAAGTTCTTCCTTTTGAGCAATATCAACAATGGTTGGTTCTAGTACTGCACCATCATAATTCCAATCAATCATAACCGATTCTACAAGTTCTCGCCAATCTCCAACGCTTTCCTTCGATTTTAACTTTTGTAGTAGGTTCATAGGATAAAATTGGTCGATCACTATTTGATTATCTTTAATTTCTACTTTTGCTTCTGATTCTCGCTTAAATTGGATATCTTTTTTATCTCTTAATATGTCTACAACCGCTATATCTAGTTGATAGTCTACTTGTTCTTGTAAGTGGGCAGCTAGTCCCGGTTCATGTCCCATACAAATCAATAGTAGTTTTTCTACGGGTTTGTTTGGTGCTTGTTCTTTTCTTCTGTCAAATTCTTTATAATCAAAATGGGTGATGAGTTCGTTTAGATCTGCCCTTGTTGCAATTCTATTTACAGGAAAAATCTTAACCATTCTGCCATCTTTTTCTCCATCATAAACATGGCTACGGGTTATGGCATTGACCTCTAAAGCTTCCATTAGTAATTCCTTTGCTTGTACAGGATTTCTAAATACGTCGTAGTGATTTACGTTATACACTTCAAAACCTGGAACTTGGTTTTCTTCTTCTTTTGCTAATGCTTTAATGTCGTTAACGAGTCTTTTTGTTGTCGTCTGTATAGACCCAAGATTAATATCTGCACCAATAAATTTTCGGTCCATTTTCATTGCAACGGTCTGGGTGGTTCCAGAGCCCATAAAACAATCAAAGACAATATCTCCTTTGTTTGTAGAAACTTCTATCATTCTCTTTAATAGCGCCTCCGGCTTTTGTGTAGGATACCCCATACGCTCTGCAGATGTTCTTCCTACCATATCTAAATCCCAAACATCCCGCATATTGGTCAATGTGTACCAACCGATCTCATCCTCATACTCTTTTACGCCTTCAAATCTGTAGGGTTTAAATCCTCTATTATAGGATTTTTCCTTTAAAACGTTAAAGGTGTAACCATTTGTTTTACCGTACATTAGAATGTTATCGTGCTTTCTTCCAAAGTATCGATCACTCACGCCACCGGATTTATAACTCCAGATAATTTCGTTTATAAAACGCTCTGCACCAAAAATCTCATCCATCATGCTTCTTAAATAGTGTACTTTGTGCCAGTCACAGTGTAGGTATATGGTTCCTTCCTCATGTAGTAGTTCTTTTAGTAAAATTAACCTCTCGTACATAAACTGAAGGTATTCATCACTTTTCCATATATCAGTATATTGTTTTTCTTCAAAGGAGTTGTGATCATTTGATACACTTGCACCTTTTAGCTTTATCTTCTTTTTATATTCTGCTTTTGAGTCAAAGGGTGGATCAATATAAATCATCTTAATTTTTCCTCTGTGCTCTTTTAAAAGATGGCTCATCACCTGAAGGTTGTCTCCCCAAAATACTTTATTTAACCAATTATCCTTTGGCTCGCCATGGACTTCTGTTAGTTGAGCTGGGTAATACTGGGTTGCTTCAAAGGGTCTTTTTCCCTTCCAATGTAGCATAGGAAAACCTGCTATCGGTTCAAATTTATATGTATCCATTTTGTCACGCTCCTATTTAAACGATTTTTATTTTAAAGTCTAATCAATATTTTAAAGATCATATACAAACTAACCTGAATTTTATTGCTTTCATTAAGTATAATTGTTATGAAATCAATCTTCAATAGATGTTTTCTTAGTAAAGTGTACTGATTTACTTATATTCAACGTTCTATACCGTGTTATACTATAATAGTTAATATATGTAAAAATAGATATAGTAATTTAAAAAATATTTTATGAAATAGTGAAACCTTACTGTCTTATTTTCGTTTATAAAGTGAAGGGAGATATTTCTGTGAAAAATGACGCGCTTGAAGCCATCTATAAAAAATATTATACAGAGCTGTATCTTTATGCCCTTTCACTTTGCCAATCTCATCATCAAGCTCAGGATTTGGTCAGTGATACTTTTTACAAGGCGATGCTTTCCCTTGATGACAGTAAAGATTATATTAAATTTTGGCTCTTTAGGGTTTGTAAAAATCTTTTCCTTGACCATACTCGAAGGGATAAAAATTTACAAGACATTGATGACTACAAAGAGATTTTGTCAAAGGGTGATACGCCTCTCGAACAAGTTATTAATGATGAAAAGAGACTGGAAATCTATTTTGAGATTTTAAAACTACAGCCTTCTTACAAAGAAGTCATTATTCTTTTTTACTACTGTCATTTTTCAGTAAATGAAATTTCGAAAACAACTGGACTATCTGAGAGTGGGATAAAAAGCATACTTTTCAGAGCTCGTCGCAAACTAAAAACCGCTTTAAAGGAGGATTGTAAATGAATTTCAAAGCATTATTAGATAAATATAAAAAAGGAATCGCAACAGAGGATGAACAAAATCTTATCGAACAAGAAATTGATAAATTTGAAGCAATGGAAGAATATTTATCGGAAGGTCTTGAAATGGACTTTAGAAATGATGAATCATTAGAAGATACTCATTTGTCTGAAACCGCTAATCTTAAAAAAAGTGTTAACCGTAGGTTAAGAAAAGTGGTAATTACTTCTGTTGTTAGTGTTATGGTTATTTTATTTAGTATTTTTTATATTGTCTCTCCTATTATAGACAGTATGTACTACAATCCATCTAGAAAATCTGTAGGTGAGTATCAAAGTGATTTGTTTTTTGACCTAAGAGTATTAACTGAGTTAACACTTCCAGGTTATGACCTTTCAGGACCAGTAATTTCTGAAAGTCTTGGTTTTGGAAGACATAGCATACACTTTAGTCGTAAAGATCTTTTAACAAAGGACACACAAAACATTTCTGCACAAATAAAAAGAAATAACCGTATCGGTAGTTACGAATACTTTTTTGGAGATCAGTATTTAAATTCTGCTTTTGACTCTATTAAAAGACCAAAATTTTATGACAGCATTAGTCAATCAATGGAAGAAGACCCTTTTAAGGTGCAAATGGAAAAAGTTATGAATCATGTTGAGCAATTAAATCCCGTATCCTATGTTTCAGCCTATGTTACTTTTAATAACGATTTATCTATGGATGAATTCTGGGAACTCTCACGTTCATATGAAAATATTGATTTTAAATGGGTTGGTATTCGTAACTTCCCTGATAGCGAGGAATATTCCAGGCATATAACTGGGTTTAAACCTAGCTTTGATGGGATACAAAGTCCAGACATTGCAGATCCTGAAAGATATCCGCTCCTTCAGCTAGTTGACGCTATGACTAAAGATAACCCTTCACTTGTGCGTGACGGTTTAGGCAAAGCTTATGAAATACATTATAAATCACTTCTAAGATTCGTAAACGACAGACCTGATGCGATAATTGCTTTAACACAAGGATCCTTCAATAAAGCGTACTATCAAGATGCACTTGAGTATGTAGAAGAAAATGGGGTTAATGCTTTTGGCGTATTAATCCACGCAGAAGCCCAGGATTTAATAGATTTTGTTAATACTGAAGATATTAAAACACTAGAACTTGAAAGGGTTTTAGCTTCAAAACCATATGTTAATTACTTTGGATTCTAATATAAAATAAAAAGCTAGTTAAGTTTTCTCAACCTTAACTAGCTCTTTATTTTGAGAAAATCCGATAATTTTATTTACCGAATATATTTAAGCCCCATTGCTTTAATCATGTAATTGCCATTTCCTCATTTATTTATTTGTTTTTTATTTTTAATTTCTTTATATTTCTGTTCTCCGATTTGGTAAAGTGCTTTTTCCTCTTTTGTTTTAACAACAAGCTCTGGTGCTTTAGCTGGTTTATTATCTTTAAGATGAACAAAGGTCACATAAGCTGAAAACACAAGCTCTGGGTTATCATAGTCCTTTATGTCATGTACATACATGCTATTCTTTACTAATATGGAGGATGTACCTACGTAGATCACTTGACCAACTGCAGTTAATATACTCGGAATATGTACTGGCTTATGAAATACAATATCATCTACTCTTGCAGTTACGACTGCTCCTTTAGCGTGTTTATATGCTGCTAGACCGGCTACATTATCCATAAGTCTCATTAATTCCCCGCCATGAACGTTACCCATGGAATTGGTGTGTATTGGTTCCATTACTGTGCTTGTTTCAAATTTTGTAAAAGAAATATTATCGGTCATTTAAACAAATCCTTTCTTGGTTCTTATTCATTCATTATTTCTATTATACTTAATTTTATTAAAACAGTCCAAACATAACAAATAAAAAAGTCAAATTCGAGATCCTTCGCTGGCTCAGGATGACAGTAATCAGTTGGATAGTTAGATAGGAGATAGGGGATAGGAAAAGCACTAATAGCAAGTCAAATTCCAGATCCTTCGCTGGCTCAGGAGAACAACAGTCAATTGGGCAGTTGGATAGGAGACAGGTGTTAGGAAAAGCAAAGAAAAAATGTACTGACAAAATCAAACCCGAGATCCTTCGCAAGGCTCAGGATGACAACATTAGTTCGCACCCATTTCACAACTAGCTATGTATATATTTGTTATAAAATGTTATGATAATTAAATATAGGAAAGGGATGTGATTTATTGAGAAATATTAGATTAATAATTGAGTATGATGGAAGCAGATATAAAGGATGGCAGAGGTTAAAAAATACGGACCAAACCATTCAAAGAAAAATTGAGTCTGTGCTTAGTGAAATGGTTTCCGCACCGATTGAAATTATTGGCTCTGGTCGAACGGATGCTGGGGCACATGCCAATGGACAGGTTGCAAATTTCCATACAAAATCAGATATGTCTTTACAAAAAATGCATGAGTACATTAACCATTACTTGCCCCAGGATATTGTAGTAAAGGAAATTAAAGAAGCGTCTGAAAGATTCCACAGTCGCTATAATGTCAAAGGAAAAAAGTATGTTTACCATGTATGGAACGATTGGGTTCCTTCCGCTTTTCACCGTAAGTATTCTTATCATATTCCAAACAAACTTGATATTGAACGCATGAAAGACGCAGTAAAAAAACTAGAAGGCACCCATGACTTTATTGGCTTTTCTTCTGTTAAAAAGTCCAATAAATCTACGGTTAGAACCATTGAAAAAATTGATATTGTTAAAGAAGGTCCTCTAGTCAAATTTGTTTTTGTTGGTGATGGTTTTTTACATAATATGATTCGTATTATTATGGGCAGTTTGATTGAAATTGGGCTTAAGGAAAAAGGAATTTCCCATATCGATGAGATCTTTAAAAGCAAAACCCGTGCTGATGCCGGTAAGACGATGCCAGCTCAAGGATTGTTTTTAGAAGAAGTTTATTATTAATTAGTTTTTAAAAAATAATTATAAGAAATAGAACCTTTTAACAGACTTATAGCTGTTAATAAAAGGTTCTTTTTTATTGATATGAAATTAATGCACACCTACTATTTAAATTTAAATAACATAAAAATAATTCCCTTATGTTAAAAATTAGGAAGATATTTCTTTAAACCCCTTTTAAAAAAATGTAGAAAGATGTCGGTTAAAATGGTAAAATTATTGAAGGACATGCGGGGTAATACATAATGTACTTATAACCTTCGCTGTTACTAACTTTTAACATGGTTATCCACCTAGCTTTTTAAATATTTTTTGGGACGGAAATATTTACTTTTAAGTTAGTTTTTGTTGGGTATATTTTACCATGTATAATGCTATAACTTTATAATTAAAAGGAGGAGAAATTAATGCGTAAAAGAAGTATTTCTTTCGTACTTGTTGCAATGCTTATTGGATTGATGCTTGCTGGTTGTACACAAACTGCTAGCAATGATGCTGATTTAACTAGGGTAGGTATGGTTACTGACTCAGGTACAATTGATGACAAATCATTTAACCAAGGTACTTGGGAAGGTGTCAAAGCTTATGAGTCAGACAAAGGTACAATTACAACTACTTATCAACAACCAGATAACGAAGCTGAAACAGATTATCTAAATGCAATTGCTGATTTAGTTGATACAAACTACGAGATTATCGTAACACCAGGATTTAAATTTGAAACTGCCATTTATCAGGCACAACAGCAATATCCTGATACTACTTTTATTTTAATTGACGGTACGCCAAACGATGGTAATTGGGAATCTGAAGATGGTCCTGACTTTTTAGTAGGCCCTAACACAGTTTCTGTGTATTTCCATGAAGAAGAAGCTGGATTCTTAGTAGGAATTGCAGCAGCACTTTCATCTGAAACTGGAAAAGTTGGATTTATCGGAGGAATGGAAATCCCACCGGTACAAAAATTTGGATGGGGTTACCAAGCTGGTGTTCAATACGCAAATGATCATTTCGGAACAAACACTGAAATTACAGAATATGTTTACGAAGGTTCTTTTGTAAATATTTCTGGTGGTCAACAAATTGCATCAGGTATGTATGATTCAGGTATCGACATCATATTCCATGCTGCTGGTGGTGTTGGTGTTGGTATATTCTCAGAAGCAATTGAAAGAGCTACAGGTGGAGAAGACGTATTTGTAATCGGTGTTGACATTGATCAATACGAAGAAGGATTATTATCAGAAGATAGTGACCGTTCTGTTACATTGACTTCAGCTATGAAAGCACTTGATGTTGCAGCATATGACTACATTGATGCTAAACTAAATGGGACATTCCCAGGTGGAGAAGAAATTCGTTTATCTCTTGCTGACAATGGTGTTGGTATTCCAGATGAGAATCCAAACTTAAGTGAAGATACACTTGCTAGAATCGAAGAAGCTAAACAAGCCATTTTAAATGGTGAAGTTGTTGTTCCAGCAACACAAGAAGATTTAGATGCATTTTTAAAATAAGTTTTAAAACTAAAGGATTACCACATTCGTGTTGGTAGTCCTTTATCTAAAATAAGCACGGATACGAAAGACGCATTATAACTTAACTGTAAAAGTAAACCTTGTAAAATGACATTATTTAATGTTTTATAATATATTAATAATTTAGATAAGGTTAGGGTGAAGCCATGGAATATGTAATCGAAATGCTTAATATCCGAAAAGAATTTCCTGGAATTGTTGCAAACGATAACGTAACTTTGCAGGTTAAAAAAGGAGAAATTCATGCACTGCTTGGTGAAAATGGTGCTGGAAAATCAACATTAATGTCTGTACTATTTGGTATGTATCAACCTGAAGCGGGTGTTATTAAAGTAGATGGTGAAGAAGTAAAAATGACGAATCCTAATGTAGCAAATGCTTTAGGTATTGGTATGGTACACCAACATTTTAAGTTAGTTGATGTATTTACAGTAACAGAGAACATTATACTTGGAATGGAGCCTACAAAAGGTATTTATCTTGATACAAAACAAGCCGCTAAACGTATTAAAGCACTTTCAGATCAATATGGTCTAAGTGTTGATCCAGATGCGTTAATTAAAGATATTTCCGTTGGTATGCAACAACGGGTAGAAATATTAAAAATGCTCTATAGAAATGCGGATATCCTTATTTTTGATGAACCTACAGCGGTATTGACCCCTCAAGAAATTGATGAGCTTATGAATATAATGCAGCGTTTAAAAGCCGAAGGTAAGTCAATTGTTTTAATTACCCATAAACTAAAAGAGATTAAAGCTGTAGCTGACCGTTGTACCGTACTTCGTAAAGGAAAGTACATTGATACTGTTGATGTCGGAAAAACACCTGAGGAAGAAATGGCCCGATTAATGGTTGGTCGTGAAGTTAATTTTAAGGTTTATAAAGATGAATCAAAGGCCCAAGATGTTGTACTAAAAATATCTAACCTTAATGTACTTGATAACCGTAAGCTATCTGCTGTTAAAAACTTAAATCTTGAAGTTAAAGCAGGAGAAATCTTTAGTATTGCTGGCATTGACGGCAATGGTCAAAAAGAATTAGTTGAAGCGATAACAGGGCTTCGTCCTGTTACCTCTGGTAAAATTGAAATAAACGGTCATGATATTACACAACTTAGCGTAAGAAAAAAAACAGAATCTGGTATTGGCCATATTCCTGAAGATCGTCATAAACATGGTTTAGTTTTAGATTATACTTTAGGGGAAAATATGATCCTTCAATCCTATTATCAATCTCCGTTTTCTAACAAAGGATTGTTAAATAAAGAAGCAATGAATGCATATACAGAACGCTTAATTCAAGAGTTTGATGTGCGCTCTGGGCAAGGTGCCATTACATCTGTGCGAAGCATGTCAGGGGGTAACCAACAAAAATCAATTATCGCTAGAGAGGTTGATCGTTCTCCGTCCTTACTTATTGCTTCTCAGCCAACCCGTGGACTTGATGTTGGTGCAATTGAATATATTCATAAACGCTTAATCGAAGAAAGAGACAAAGGAAAAGCCGTTCTGCTTGTTTCTTTTGAGCTTGACGAGATTTTAAACGTATCTGATCGAGTAGGTGTTATTTACGAAGGTTCTATTATTGATGTTGATAGGACAAGCAATACAGACGAAAATAAATTAGGACTTTTAATGGCGGGTTCTGTGAAGGGAGAGGTGCGTCATGGCTAAATTGAAAAGCCCTATTGCTAAAAATAGTAGACAAGACAAATTAATCCCTTTTTTATCTGTAATTCTTGGTTTTGCAGTAGGAGCTTTGATTATGCTAGTTTCCGGATTTAACTCTTTTGCAGCATACACTCGACTACTTGAAGGTGCCGGGTTATTTGGTAATGTAAGACGTCTTGGTGGTACCTTATTGAATATGACTCCCCTTATCCTTACAGGACTATCTGTTGCTTTTGGTATGCGTACAGGGTTATTTAACATTGGTGCATCTGGACAAATGCTTATGGGTGGTTTTGGTGCTGTAGCCGTTGGTATATTGTTTGAGCTACCAAAAGTTATTCATTTACCTCTAGCTGTGGTTACTGCTTTAATTTTAGGCGCACTTTGGGGCATGGTTCCAGGAATTTTAAAATCTAAGTTTAATGTTCATGAGGTTGTTGTCACAATTATGATGAACTGGATAGCTGTATGGACCGTTTATTATTTCGTACCTCTATATATTAGAGGCGCTTTTGATACAGAATCTGCTACTATTAGATCTACAGCAAGCTTGAGAACCGAATGGCTATCTGATTTATTTAATGGTTCACCGGTTAATCTTGGGTTATTTATTGCAATTGCTGCAGCTATAGCAGTTTGGTGGATTTTAGAAAAAACGACTTTTGGTTATGAATTAAAAGCGGTTGGTTTAAATAAAGATGCTGCAAAATATGCAGGAATTCATGTAGACCGAAATATTATTTTCTCAATGATGATTTCAGGCGCATTAGCAGGCCTAGCTGGTGCTACCTTCTATTTAGGTTTTACCAATAATATAAAAATCGGTGAATTGCCAATGCTTGGATTTGATGGTATTGCAGTTGCACTTTTAGGCATGAATACTCCTTTAGGCGTTGTATTATCCGCATTTTTATTTGGTTTTATGAATGCTGGTAAAGGATTTATGCAAGCAGCTACTGGAGTTCCAAATGAGTTAGTCCAAGTTATTATGGCAGTAATTATTTTCTTTTCCGCTGCTACTATGTTGATTCGTCGATGGATGAATCACTTATCAAAAAGAAAAGAAAAGACACAGAAGAATTTAGAAAAAGGAGGTGCGCAATAATGTGGGATATGATGACAAGCGTTATTCCCTTAGCACTTACCTACACAGCGCCTCTGCTAATTATTGCTTTAGGTGGTCTGTATAGCGAAAGAAGTGGCGTAGTTAACATTGGTCTAGAAGGTTTAATGGGTATTGGCGCCTTTGCTGCTGCTATATTTACTGTATCTTCTCAAGGGGCATTCGGTGGCGCAACAATATGGCTTGCTTTAGTGGTTGCTGCGCTTGCGGGAATGCTACTATCCTTTTTCCATGCCCTTGCTAGTGTTTCATTGAAGGCGGATCAAGTAATTAGTGGTACAGCAATTAATATGTTTTCTGCGGCAATTACCATATATATGGCCCGTTGGTTAACCGGCAGTGCAAATATACAAATTCGTAGATCCTTTATTAGGACAAACATTCCGGTTTTAAGTGACATTCCTATCATTGGACCACTATTATTTACTCGGGTTTACTTAACTACTTATGTTGTATTTTTGTTTATTTTAATTAGTTGGTTTTTACTATATAAAACAAAGTTTGGTCTTAGATTAAGGGCCTGTGGAGAAAATCCTCATTCTGCTGACTCTATGGGTGTTAATGTCACTATGATGCGTTATATCGGTGTGCTTATTTCTGGTTTCCTTGCGGGTTTAGGTGGCGGTATTGTTATTATGACCTATTCTAAGGAATTTTCACAGCTAACCTATAACGGGTTAGGCTTCTTGGCATTAGCTGCATTAATCTTTGGAAAATGGAAGCCTATAGGTATATTAGGATCCTCTCTGTTCTTTGGTATTGCTATGACGATTTCAAACATATCTGTCATCGTACCGTCTCTTAGAGATGTTCCTAACATATTCTTAAATACATTCCCATATGTAGCAACCCTTATTGCCTTAGTGCTATTTTCTAATAGTTCTGTAGGACCTAAAGCTGCCGGAGAACCTTATGATGTTGGTAAACGTTAATAATTAATAAAAATCTAGAATGGGAGGGATAAATCCCTCCCATTCTAGATTTTTTATTTAATTTATTATTCTTGAATTTTTACTATAGTTCTTCCTCTTGTTTTCCCTTTTAATATTTTAGCTAAAACATCTGGCAATTCATCTAAGGTTACTTCTTGACCAATATCTTTTAATAATAAATCTGGCTTTAAATCTGTAGCCATACGTTCCCAAAGGGGTTTTCTTATCTCCATTGGACATTCAACAGAATCTACTCCCAGCAAACTAACGCCTCTAAGAATAAAAGGCATCACTGTTGTAGGTACTTTGGGGCCTCCTGTTAAACCACTTACGGCAACTGCACCACCATATTGGGTTGCTGTTAGTATATAGGATAAGGTTTCTCCTCCTACTGGATCTACTGCACCTGCCCATTTTTGTTTATTTAGAGGACGAATCTTTTCTGGTCTTAATGCTTCTCTTGAAATAATTTCTGCTGCGCCTAACTCTTTTAAATAACTATGTTCTGACGCTTTTCCTGTGCTTGCAATTACATGATAGGCTTTTTTCGCAAGAATAGATACCGCAATACTTCCTACTCCTCCGGTAGCCCCTGAAACTAAAATTGGCCCCATATCAGGATTTAATCCTTGTTTTTCTAACCGATATACAGATAAAGCAGCTGTAAAACCTGCTGTTCCATAGGCCATTGCTTCTTTTAAAGTTAATCCTTCAGGTAGAGGAACCACCCATTTAGCTGGAACTCTTGCATATTCGCTATAACCACCATAATGAGATACACCTAAACCGTAGCTAGTAACAATGACCTCGTCTCCTTCTTTGAATTGATCGTCTTTAGAATCAACCACAACACCCGATAAATCAATACCAGGGACAAAGGGATAAGAACTTACAATATTCCCATTTGGGATACTAGCTAAACCATCTTTGTAGTTGACACTAGAATAAGCAACCTTTATCGTTACTTCTCCCTCTGGCAAATCATCTAATGTTAGATTTTTAATCTCGACGGAAACATCCTCATCTTTCTTATCAACCACTAAAGCACGAAATGCTTCTGACATAATCACGACTCCTCTCTGTTATTTAAATTAATGTCATTATTTTATTCTCCTATTTTATTGTTTACCCTTTTTTACTATGTCTTATCACAAAATTTCTTGTAATTATATATTTACTTCGAACATATGTTCTTTTATAATTATGTTGGGAGGCGTAACTATGAAAAAACCAATTATTATGCATATTGATGTTAATTCAGCTTATTTATCTTGGGAAGCTGCTTATCGTATACAACAAGGAGATTCTCTTGATTTAAGAGAGATTCCCTCAGTTATTGGCGGCAATGAAAAAAGTCGCCACGGGATCGTTTTAGCTAAGTCTATGCCGGCTAAAAAATATCGTATTAGTACTGGAGAGACTTTGTTTTCCGCTCGTCAAAAATGTCCAAATTTAGTTGTGGTTCCCCCTCGGTACCAGTTATACATGGCCTGTAGTAAAGCAATGGTAGAACTGCTTTATAACTATTCACCGATAATACAGCGCTACTCTATTGATGAAGTTTTTATGGATTGTACCAGCGTTATGACTCACTATGAAAATCCTTTACAGCTAGCTTCTATTCTTAAAGAGAAAATCAAATCAGCGCTTGGATTTACGGTGAATATAGGGATCGGTCATAATAAACTTCTTGCAAAAATGGCCTCCGAATTTGAAAAGCCAGATAAAATACATACCCTCTACCCTGAAGAGATCCCATTAAAAATGTGGCCTTTATCTGTAAGGGAGCTTTTTATGGTTGGACCGGCTACTGCTCGTAAACTTGAATCAAGGGGAATTACGACAATTGAAGAACTAGCTAAAGCGGATCCAAAATATCTACAAAGCTGGTTGAAAAGTCAGGGGTTACTCATATGGCAATATGCTAATGGCATTGAAAACTCCCCTGTTAAGATTGAAGCGACACCAGCAAAGGGGATTGGTAACTCTACGACTACAGCCTTTGATGTTACTAGTAGACGAACTGCTCATATGGTTTTACTCTCTTTAGTTGAAACAGTGTCTTTTCGTTTAAGAGAGTCAAAAAAATGTGCCCAGGTTATCTCCGTTTCTATTAAAAATAATGAGTTTAAACGCTATTCTCACCAAATGAAGATGACCTGTCCTACTGACGCCACAAATATCTTATACGAATGTGCCAAAGAATTATTTAATGAAATGTGGCAAGGAGAAGCTATTCGCCACCTAGGTGTTCAAATTTCTCACTTGTGTGCTAATGATTTCTTTCAAATGTCTCTTTTTGAACCGCAACAATTAGAAAAACAGAAGAAACTAGATCATGCAATTGATACGATTCGATTAAAGTACGGTCGTCAATCCGTTGTTCGTTCATGCTTTTTGAATTCAGATATTAGTCCTTTGATGGGTGGTGTAATAGATGAGGAGGACTATCCTATGATGTCTAGCTTTTTATAATCGACTAAAGAATTGCTATAAATAGTATCATTTGGCGCTATATAATTACTATTTTAATCATAAGGGAGTTAATTTAACCTAATCCCCCCTTAATCCTTTTTAAGAGGAATTATCTTTTCTCATGGAAATTGCTGTAATAGATAGCCTATGATATGATTTATTGTGTTAGGATAAAGAATTATCCAAAAAATATACAGGAGTTGATTTTTAGTGAGTGATTTAGGTAGTGATGATGTCAGGCGGTTAGTAAGAGATGAGAATGTAAGGTTTATCAACCTACAGTTTACGGATATTTTCGGTAAACTTAAAAATGTGGCTATTACAGCAAATCAGCTAGAAGCAGCATTAAACAATGAAATTATGTTTGATGGTTCATCTATTAAAGGGTTTGTTAGAGTAGAAGAATCAGATATGTATCTGAGACCAGATCCTTCTACATTTCAAATTTTCCCTTGGAGAACTGGGGTTCATGGGCAAGCAGCACGTATGATCTGTGATGTTTATACCACTGAAGACGAGCCGTTTTTAGGGTGTCCTCGAAATGTTCTTAAAAGAGCGATAGATGAATTAAAAAAATATGGCTATGATTTTCACGTTGGCCCAGAGGTTGAGTTTTTCTTATTTGAAACCGATGACAAAGGTGAACCTACCATGGAAATTCATGATACAGCTGGATATTTTGATTTAGCACCTACAGACTGTGGGGAAGATGCAAGAAGAGATATGTGTCTTGTCTTAGAAGAGCTTGGCTTTGAGATCGAAGCATCTCATCATGAGGCTGCTCCAGGACAACATGAAATTGATTTTAAGTATGGACCGGCATTACCAACAGCAGATAGTATTTCTACCTTTAAGTTAGTGGTAAAAACCGTTGCTAAAAACCACGGTTTACATGCGACTTTTATGCCAAAACCTTTTAAAGATGCCCATGGTAACTGTATGCATTTAAATATGTCTTTATTTAAAGACGGTAAAAATGCCTTTTACTGTGAAGATGACGAGGAAGGTTTAACCAAAGAGGCTTACTACTTTATTGGTGGTTTAATGAAATACGCTAGAGAGTTTGCTGCTGTAACCAATGCTTCCGTTAATTCATATAAAAGATTTGTTCCAGGCTACGAAGCACCAACAGATGTAGTTTGGGGACTTGGAAATAGAACCCCACTTATTCGTATCCCAAACAAGAGGGGTACTGCAACTCGAGTAGAACTTAGAAACCCGGACCCAACTGCAAACCATTATTTAGCTTTAGCAGCAGTGTTATGGGCTGGTATTGATGGTATCAAAAATCAAATTGAGCCACCACCATATTATGATGGTTGTACTTATGATATGGATGCAACGGAACGTGATGAGCATAATATTGAAACATTCCCAAGCTCTTTAGGTGAAGCTTTAGAAGAACTAGAAAAAAGTGAGTTTATGAAGGAAGCTTTAGGAGAGCATGTCTATCACCTTTATTTGAATGCAAAAAAGAAAGAATGGGCAGCTTTTAATAAAGAAATTCACGATTGGGAAATCAAAAATTATTTAAAATATTACTAGTAACTAAAAAAGAGGAAGGTAGTGTAAAGTAATCTGTGCTTTAGTGAAAAAATATACTCTTTTCTGGCAAGAATTAGAAATAATAAAAAGCCAG
>NZ_JAVKGO010000017.1:28212-29867 GCF_031432315.1 Serpentinicella sp. ANB-PHB4 | reverse complement strand
CTAACCGATTAGTCATTCGATGATAGCGAGGAAGAAAATCATATTCCTCATAAAAACGTTTACCACAGGAGCATACACAACGCCTTTTCTTAAGAACCAGGTAAACGTGTTTAAATTGAAGGGTAAGTTTTTGATGGTTGTTCTCGATAATCATGAATTTTAGATGTTTTAGCTTTACAGCGAGGACAAGTATGTTCACGAGGCTTTGTTTTTCAAAAGATTTTTACAAAAGCATCACCATGAGAAATTTTAGTTACTATTACCTCTTTTAAATTTAATAGATTATTGATAAAATTAGAGTGGAATTTATTGATAAACCACCTTTGAATTTGGTTTGAGCAACTAGATTCTAGCAGGTATTTTCAATAAGTGCATTATTTTTTGAATTAAAAAATGCTGGAGTATTAACCACCCCAACATTTATTATAGAACCTGCTTTTACTACGACTTGAGACTACACTATCAAGTTCCCCATGACCAAATGATTCTCGTTTTCTAACTTCTTTTGCCAGATTCTTGATAGAGGTCCCTATGTTAAATCGTCCTCTTGTTTCTCGGGGTTTCTGACGCTTTCCTTTGTGACGAAGAACTTTTAAATCTTGGTTTATTAATAATCCTTGATAAATCCAACGATAAACCGTTTTAAAGCTTAGAGAACCTTGAAATAATCGACCTACGATTTGTTCTGGTGACCAAGTAAGTTTGAACTTTTCATTAATAATGTCAGCTAAATCTGGAGACTATTTACCAATACGACCACAATTAAATCTACGTTCATTATAGCAATCTTGTGCCTTTTCAGATGTAGAACATCCTTTTTGTGAATTGCGTTTTAATCCCTTGAGATAGTAGATGGTAGCCGGTCTAATTTTTTAGCGATAGCACGAATGGAATTTCCTTGTTCGTAAAAGGTTTCTATACGCGCTCTTTCAAATGTGATAAGATGTTCGTAGCTCATAATAGACCTACGTGTATGTCTTGGTGTGGTTACTTACATTTTACACGAAGCTGTTATGGGCTGCTTTACTTTAGCCATATTTTTTTGGTGTTGCACTTAATATTACAATTCATCATGTAAAATAAAGTAGATATATATATATTAAAGCTATTTTCTTTGGTATAATGTTATAATATAACTAGGAAAAAGGGGGAAATTTAATATGATTAAAAAAAATGTTATTAGACGCCCTACTTACATAGCACTTATGATTATGACTAATATTATTTTTTCAATTTTCATTAATGTAAATGCATCTGCAGAAGGAATAACTACCAGTGCACTACCAACAGAGTTAGAAAGTCTAGTAATAGAAGGAAATGGCATAGAAAGAAGCGTACAAAGGATAAAGGCAACAGGAAGTAGTACAAATGGTGTATTGTATCAATTTTGGGTGAATGATTTAAGTGAAAATAGATGGAGAATGGTAAGAGATTATGGGGAATCAGGTATATTTGATTGGACGCCAAAAAAAGCAGGAAACTATCGATATGGTGTACATATAAAGGATAAAGAAAGTGAAGAAAGATTAGATAGCCATAGGTACGAAGATATTGAGATCAAACCACTACCAACAGAATTAGAAAGTCTAGTAATAGAAGGAAATGGCATAGAAAGAAGCGTACAAAGGATAAAGGCAACAGGAAGTAGTACAAAT
>NZ_JAVKGO010000017.1:0-28115 GCF_031432315.1 Serpentinicella sp. ANB-PHB4 | reverse complement strand
CAGGTATATTTGATTGGACGCCAAAAAAAGCAGGAAACTATCGATATGGTGTACATATAAAGGATAAAGAAAGTGAAGAGAGATTAGATAGCCATAGGTATTCTGTAATTAACGTGCTTCCTACTATTGCTTACCAAAGTACTTATTATAATAGAACATTTAAAGAAGTATTAGATATCCAGATGACTAGAGATCCACAGACTGATTTGTATGGTAAAGGTTGGCAGTCTGCTAAGCGTGAAGATGTTGCATATCACTTAGACCCACTAAATTTCTTACATTTTTCTCCAGCAAATAATATAGATCATCCACAGTCACTGCAGATTACGGCGAGTGCATTAAATGTAAGACGTGGTCCAAGTACTAGTTATAATATAGTAACTTCAGTCTCACGTAATGAAATATATACAATAGAAGACGAGAAAGATGGATGGTATAAAATCACTGCTAACGGTCATAGTGGTTGGATAGCTGGATGGTATACTGCCTTGATTAGTTATCCAGAAAAAATGCCTGAAGCAAGAACCATTGAAGTTACAGGGAATGGATTGAGAGTAAGGAGTACACCTGTAAGTGGAAATGTACTTGACCATGTAAATAGAGGTGAAGTATATACTTACCACGATGTATCATCCGAAGGGTGGTATAAAATAACTACAGCAAGTGGTTTTACAGGGTGGATTTCTAATGACCATGTAAAAAGAGTAAGAACAATACCAAATCAGATGTATCAATTTCTTGTATTATCAGGGAGTTCTGGTATATCAGCAAGCAATTTAAACAATGAGCTTAGAGGAAAAGGTATACTTGACGGTAAGGGACAAGCTTTTATAGAAGCAGGTAGATCTAATAATATTAATGAAATATATTTATTAGCCCATGCCTTATTAGAAACGGGGAATGGAACATCCGATTTAGCTACAGGGATAAGAGTAGATAAAGTTGATGGTAAAAGTGTGACACCTAGAGTCGTATACAATATATACGGCATAGGAGCTTTTGATGGAGAGGCTAAACGATTAGGAGCCGAATATGCATATAAACAAGGTTGGTTCACACCGGAAGATGCAATTATTGGTGGGGCAAAATGGATTGCAGATCGATATACTAAGAGAAGCCAAGACACACTGTATAAAATGAGATGGAATCCGATAAATCCTGGCTATGAACAATATGCAACTGACATAGGCTGGGCAACAAAACAGACTAGAAATATGGATTTAATGCTTGAAATCTGTATGAGAAACTTTATACCACTTCAATTTAATATTCCAATTTATAAAAAGTAACTTTTGAAGCTCGAGGGCATTGATGTCCTTGGGCTTTAAAGTTAAAAGATTTTAAAATAAAAGCAAGAGAATAAAACTATGTTAAGAGTTCTTATTAACAGAGCGAAGCCAATTATAGAGCTTAGAGGTACTATTTCTGTCGGAATGTCACTACGAATAACGACTACACATGCTACGGCAATTAGTTTTATAGATTATGCTACATTTTACAATGTTCACCATTATATTAATTTTAACTACCTTAAAGAAAATGGAGGTTGTTTAAAAAGCTGATAAGCAAGCTAAATAAATGAATATCCTTTCTGATCAAATGATTCACTTTACAGAGGGAGAGGGAACAAACTTTGTTAATCTTTTTATTGCAAATATACCGGAAAAACTGCAGAATTAGGGGGGGATAAAATGTATGATATTACCATAATTGGAGGAGGAATTATTGGCACTTCTGTTGCGAGAGAACTATCTAAGTATAAGTTAAATGTAGCTTTGATAGAAGAAGAAAATGACATAGCAAATGGAACAACTAAGGCAAATAGTGCTATTGTTCATGCAGGCTACGATCCTAATAGCGAAACATTAAAAGCTAAGCTTAATGTGAGAGGAAACAAATTATTTTATAAAATTTGCAATGAACTAGATGTACCTTTTAAAAGAATAGGCTCATTAGTTCTTGCATTTAATCAAGAAGAAATGGTAAAGATTAATAAATTATATAATAAAGGCTTAATAAATGGTGTTCCAAATGTAGAGATTGTGAATAGGAAAAGATTAATAGAGTTAGAACCCAATGTGAGTAGTAATGCATTAGGTGGACTATATGCACCAACGACTGGTATCGTTTCTCCGTGGGAGTTGGCAATAGCACTATCAGAGAATGCTGTTGAAAATGGAACACAGCTGTTTTTAGACACTGAGGTAATAGATATAAAAAAGGAAGAGAGCAATTATAGGGTCATTACTAAATATAAACAGTTTAAAACAAAATATATTATAAACTGTGCAGGATTACACGCTGATGAAATTAATAATATGGTGAATAGTGATAGTTTAAAGATCCAGCCTAATAGAGGGCAGTACTTTCTATTTGATAAAGGTATAGAGAACATGGTGAATACCGTTGTTTTTCAGTGTCCTTCTGAGAAAGGAAAAGGAGTAGTTGTTCTACCAACCATTCACGGCAATTTACTTTTGGGTCCTACCAGCGAAAAAGCATATGATAAGGAAAGTTTCCGAACAACAGTCGAGGGCTTAGATGTCTTAAAAAAAGAAGGGGCGAGAGTAATTGCGAATTTGCCATTCGATAAGCTTATAACTAGCTTTTCGGGACTAAGGGCTAAAAGTTATACAGGTGACTTTATTATAGAAGAGTCGAGGGAATCTAACGGCTTTATAAATGTTGCGGGTATTGATTCCCCAGGCCTATCTGCTGCTCCTGCAATTGCAGAACATGTAGTAGAAATACTACATAAAATTCATGAAGGTTTAGAAAAAAAGGAAGACTTTAATCCCTTAAGGAAAAAAGAGATGAGGTTTATGGAACTAAGTTATGATGAGAAAAATGAAATAATTAATAATAACCCTCAATATGGTAGGGTTATATGCAGGTGTGAAAATATTACAGAAGGTGAGATAGTAGATGCTATTCATAGAAAAGTAGGAGCAAGAACGGTAGATGGAGTAAAAAAGCGAGTGCGATGTGGTATGGGAAGATGTCAAGGAGGATTCTGTGGCCACAAGGTTATGGAAATTATAGCTAGAGAATTAAAAGTAGACATTACTGAGGTAGAAAAAGATAAAAAAGGATCCTATATTTTGACTAGCTCTAAAGATGCGAATGAAATGTACAACAAAATTAATGAAGTAGTTGTTTTAATGGTAAAGAGTCAGGGGGAGAACGTAGGATGATGCAGTATGACATTGTGGTTGTTGGAGGTGGACCAGCGGGACTAGCAGCAGCAATCAAAGCTAAGAAGGAAGGTATAGATAAGGTTTTGATTATTGAAAGAGATAAAGAATTAGGAGGTATATTACAGCAATGTATTCATAATGGTTTTGGTTTACATATATTCCAAGAAGAACTGACCGGACCAGAATATGCTGAAAGATTCATTAAAGAAGTAGAGAAATTGGAAATTGAGTATAAGTTAGATACTATGGTAATAGATTTATCCCCAAAAAAAGTAATAACAGCTATTAACAGTGTAGAGGGAGTTATAAGTATACAAGCAAAAGCTGTTATACTAGCAATGGGATGCAGAGAAAGAACTAGAGGGGCTATTAGTGTCCCAGGAACTCGTCCCGCCGGAGTATTAACAGCAGGAATGGCTCAGCGATCTATTAACATAGAGGGATATATGGTAGGAAAAAAAGCTGTAATTTTAGGATCCGGTGATATAGGGTTAATTATGGCTAGAAGATTAACGTTAGAAGGGGCCCAGGTAGAAGCTGTCTTAGAGCTTATGCCTTATTCGGGTGGACTTACCCGGAATATAGTGCAGTGCTTAGATGACTATCATATTCCATTGTTACTTAATCATACAATTATTGAAATAAAGGGAAAAGAAAGAGTTGAAGGAGTAATAGTTGCTAAGGTCGATGAGAATAAAAATCTAATAATAGGAAGTGAAAGATATATAGAATGTGATACGTTACTTTTATCAGTAGGGCTAATTCCTGAGAATGAACTATCTAGAAAAGCAGGCGTTGAAATTGATAATGTTACAGGAGGTCCTATCGTTAATGAATCTATGGAAACTAATATAAGTGGGATTTTTGCCTGTGGAAATGTAGTTCATGTACACGACCTGGTTGATTGGGTGACCAAAGAAAGTATGAGAGCAGGAAAAAGTGCTTCAAAGTTTGCAAAACAATTGTTAAATAATCAGGATTCAATTAATATTAACGTGGGTTGCGGAATAAGATATGTTGTTCCCCATAAAATTAGTCTAAGTGAAAAAAAAGAGACTATAGAACTATATATGAGAACAGACAATGTATATTGCAATGCAGATATAGTTATTCAAGTAAATGGGGAGACAGTAAAAAAACTTAAAAAACCTCGTTTGAATCCTGGAGAAATGCAGTCTATTAAACTACAATTGAAACAAATACAACTTGAGAAGAATCCTATAATTACTGTTTGCGTAGATAAAGGGAGGGCTGAAAATGGGATCTAAACAAATTGTATGCATTGTTTGCCCGGTTGGGTGTACTCTCAAAATTGCTAAAGAACTTAATGAATACAGCGTTAATGGAAATAAATGTGCTAAAGGGAAGTTATATGCAATAGAAGAGGAGACTAGACCTACTAGGATAGTCACGTCTACTGTTAAGATAGCTAATGGACATTTAAATAGGTTACCTGTTAAAACAAGCTCTCCAATACCGAAAAAGTTAGTATTCAAATGTATGGAGGAAATAAAACGTATAGAAGTAGAAGCTCCTATTAGAGTTGGGGAGGTATTAGTTAATAATGTTTTAGGAAGTGATGTCAATATTATAGCTTCTAGAAGTATGTATAAAGAGTGATTCTTGGAAAAGGTGGAGGACGCACTTGTGGGGGAAGGATGAAGTTAAGGTATTCGATGAAATGAGTCATCAAATGGAACGAGAAATCCTTGAGGTGACCTGGGATGCAGAAGCTGCTGAAAAGGCTGGGTTTTGAGAGAAGACGATATCCAAGAAAAGATTAAAGATATAGAAAAGAAAGTGTCTTATCAAAGTGATTTTAAAATAGAAGTGGATGAAATAATTGACTATGTATGTAAGTATACAGCGTGTAGCAAAGAAGTTGTGTTTAGAAGGACTAAAGAAAGAAAATACGTTAATATAAGAAAAATAATCGTACATTTATGTACTGACTATTGGGATGTAACGGATAAATCACTTGTTCATAAGTTAAATATTTCTCCTTATACTATTTCAAAAATAAAGCAAGGTAAAAATAAATCAGCTCTAAAATTATTTACTTGTAAATAAAATATAAGAAGGTAGATAAAGAATATAAAGGTGCAAGATGAACCTTTGACATGATATAATAAAGAAGGGTTTTAACATTTTGTACCGAATAGATAATAGGTTGTAAATTATCTAAAGAGACTAATAATAAGGGGCACATTTATGGAAATGATTTTAAGAACATTACTTAATTTTTTAAGTGTAGAGCTGACGGTTTTGATAACAGCGGCGATGCCAATTATAGAGCTTAGAGGGGCTATTCCTGTAGGAATGTCACTAGGTATGACGCCTACACATGCGACGGCAATTAGTTTTATTGGGAGTATGATTCCGGTACCTTTTATATTGTTTACAATTAGACCGATCTTTAATTACCTTAAGGAAATGAGGTTGTTTAAAAAGCTGATCCATAAGCTTACGGATCGTTCTTTAAGCAACAATGGGACAAAGCTTCAAAAATATGGCGCCTGGGGGCTGATTATAGTGGTCGCTATTCCACTACCGGGTACTGGTGTATGGAGTGGTAGCTTAGCAGCTGCACTTTTAGACATGCGTTTTAAATGGGCTTTTCCAGCAATTCTTGTAGGAAATTTAATTGCAGCGATTGCTGTAATGTCTTTAAGTAATGGTGTATTCAGGGTGTTTTCATAATTAATATTTAGGTGTTCGAAAGTTATGCTACTTTGCTTTGTAAAGAATAAAAGCGTTCTCTAACATTTTAAGATAATTATAAATGGTGTCACTGGTGGTCTTTCTGCCACTACTTGTTAGATAATCACTGATTTTTTTTGTTGATACGATACTTCCTATATTATCACTAATAAATTTTAAAATACTTTCTAGAAGCGCAGCATCTCTCACACCGTTTCGCTCAATAACGTCTTTCATCAGTACAGTATTGTAAATACCCTCAAGGAAAGGACCAATAGTCTCTGGATGATCCATTAGCTGAACAACAGTTGGAAGACCACCAAACTCAAGGTACTGGTTAAACTTATCTTGGAGACTATCATCTTTATGGTTTTCCGTAAAGTTCAAATACTCTTTAAAGGATAATGGCTGCATTTTAATCTCAACATATCGTCCGGAAAGCAATGTAGAAAGCTCGGAAGACAGTAGATATGCGTTGGATCCTGTTATGTAGATGTCTACATTAGCATCTACAAGAAAAGAATTAATTACTTTTTCCCAGGATGATACTTGTTGGACTTCATCAAGAAGAATATAATGCCTATCACTATTATTTTTGAGTCGTTTTTTTATATAAGCATGAAGATCCTTATAAGTTGTTATTTCATCAAAATCAAAGGATTCAAAGTTCATACGAATGATGTGGTTTTTGGAAACGCCACTTTTAATTAAATGATTTTCAAATAAAGAAAGTAGGGTTGATTTACCACAACGACGGATCCCTGTTATTACTTTAATTAATGGCTTATCTATGTAATGGATAAGCTGTGTAAGATAAAGATCTCGATTTTTTATGACACCACCTCTTTATTAAGAGTATAACCGAATAATATATATATATCAAAAATTTTACGAGTATAGTCGAAAAAAAATGAAATAATAAAGCAGTGGAAAGTAGAAAGTTGGTCAGGAACAATAGTAGAGCAATTGTTTATCCATAGTTAAACAATCGTTCAACCATTGCTTACCTACAGTTCCATATTTGTTAAAATTGGTTAATTACCTTAGTTTTAACAGTAGTTGAGCAGTTGTTAAACCATTGTTCAACCATTGCTTAGCTATCGTAATAAAGTTGGAAAGTAGAAAGTTGGAAAGTGGAAAGGCAAAATCAAATGCCAACTTACTACTTCCTGCATGAACATAGTAAGTTGTGAAAATAAAATCAACATAGGGCCTTAGGTTGGAGTGCGTACTCTACTTAAGGTTTTTATTTTGCACATGTAGAATTATTCATACCAATATAAATGTTCACTGGAGTCATACTTGTTGCGCTATTTTTAAACAAAAGGGACTATTTACACTATAATATTGAAATAAAGATTATGACATAATAAACATCGTAACTGAGTCCAATCAATGAATAACGTTATTGAAAATATTTTATGTAAAAAAAGGGAAATTTAAGTTTTCATAGAACTATTAATAAAGATATAAAGGCTAATACAAAGTAAATTAAATGTATGCAATAAGTAATATTTGTCAAATCTATAAAATAAATGAAAAGAAGGAAGTGTAGATAATGAAAAGAAAAAGTATTGTGATATTATTAATTTTGATATTAATAGGTTCCATGTTTACTATTGCTTGTAGTAAAGATGAAGAAGTAAATGAACAGGCAGATATAGAAGTAGAAGAGGCAGAAGAGGTGGATAATGAGGTAGAAGAGGTACAAGAAGTTGAAGAAGTAGAACAAGAAAACGAATCGGATGAAGATGATGGTTGGATACAAGGACAGTATATGTGGGATGCTGTAAGTGATACCACTGTAATGTCCGAATTATTAGGTTTAAACTTTAAAGCAGAATTAGCTGATAAGATATACTATAGTAAAGACGGCCAAGTATACTTTTACGTAGAAGATGAAACTACAATTGTAATGGGTACTGTTAATATTCAGGATGATGGTACAGGTATTTGGGGTGACATATACAAACTTAGAGCAGCCTACGTGAATGAATTTAGAGATAATGGTGATATTGCACTGCAAGTAATAACTAAGGATGTTAGTACTGATGATGTAAGAGAAGCAGCAATGGATATTACATTTAACTTCCAAGAATTAACTTTTTCAATATCGGAAGAAGTTTGGCAACTAGAAGAATACGCAGACTCAGTAGAAGAGTTTGTAAGTGTAGCGGAACATCACCTAGAAGAAATAATGAACGAGCATAATGAATTTATTGAAAGTAAAGATTAATAGGACATAAGACCTTAAGTTAGCGTGAAGTACGCTACTTAAGGTTTTTAATTTTTGCAAACTTATAATTATTTATAGTAATCATCGAGTATGATAAAATGGTATTATTATCAAGTGGAAAGAAGTGTGATTTTGTTGATGGATCATGTTTTGGAGGAAATAAAAAAACTTGGGGAAAGCTATGGTTTTGAAAGGGTGGTGTTATTCGGATCTAGAGCCCGGGGAGATCACTCAAAAACAAGTGACTATGACATTGCTGTTTTTGGACAAGTTTCCTTGAGAGAAAAGGCAATGTTTTGTGATGCGCTAGAGGAGATAAATACATTAAATAAATTTGATGTTGTTTTTACAGATGATCATATAGAAGAGAAATTATTAAATAATATAGTAGAAGAAGGTGTTGTAATTTATGAACAAACTTGAAAATAAGTTAACTAATTTTAGTAATGCATTAGAACGATTAAAAGAAGCTGTTCTTGAATATAAAAAGGAGGACTCAAGCGATATTGTAAGAGACGGTCTTATACAAAGGTTTGAGTTTACTTACGAACTTGCATGGAAGACAACAAAAGTTTACTTTGAAGATTTAGGTATTGTTGATAAAAACTCACCAAGAGCTGTAATTAAGGAAGCTTATAGTCAAAATATGATTGTTAATGAGGAAAACTGGCTATTAATTTTAAATGATAGAAATATGACATCTCATGTATACAAAGAGGAAGTGGCAGAGGAAATAGCACAGAGAATTGCTGAATGTTACGTAAAAGAGTTTGAAATGCTTTTGGATAAAATAAGAGGTTAGACTAGGAAGTAGGTGGAAAGTTGGAAAGTAGAAAGTTGGTCAGATGGTTAGGAGATAGATGGTAGGAAAGGCGTAAATCAAAAAAATGGTTAATTACCTTAGTTTTGACAGTAGTTGAGCAGTTGTTAAACAGTTGTTCAACTATTGCTGAACCATTGTTTAACGATCGTTTATCTTAACGACATAAGACCTTAAGTTGGTATCAAGTACGCTACTTAAGGTTTTTATGATTTTATCACAATTAGTGAAGTAAATGGGGATAGGCTTTGTATCTGTTAATTTAAATATTAATTAAAAAGTGCGACAACTTTCAAACTTTGCGCTTTATAATACTCTTTGAACTGTGACAAGTTAAATGTTAGATATAAAGATAAATAAGTTAAATTAAATATGTAACTATCTATATAATAAGGAATCATGTTGACGTTTATACTAATGTAAATTAAAATATTAGTATGTATGTCAAAATGGGGGTAAAGTTATGTCTGTCACAGAGAAATTAAAAGCACTTATCGAAAAATATGATGGTGTTATCACTACAAAGCTAGCGGAAGAAAATAGTATCCACCGAGAATATTTAAGAGGGTTAGTTCGAGATGGTGATTTAGAACGAGTTGCTCATGGGATTTACATCACACCAGAGGTTTGGGAAGATCAAATGATGATTATACAATTGAGGAAAAACAAGATGATTTATTCCCATGAGACAGCCTTATATTTACATGATTTGACGGATAGAGATCCAGTCCAATATGTTGTGACTGTCCCCCACGGATATAATCCTACACGGCTGAAAGAAGAAGGCCTAAATGTTCATACCGTTAAGAGAGAGTTATTTGAATTAGGTGTTTGTTATAAAGAGACCACTTTTGGAAATAAGGTAAAAGCATACGATATGGAGAGGACCATCTGTGATATTTTACGTGATAGAAATAATCAGGATCCTTCTATTGTTAGTGATGCAATTAAAAGGTATCTAAGTAGTAAAGATAAGGATCTTAACCAAATTATGAAATATGCAAGGCTATTAAGGGTAGAGAATGTTCTTAGGCCTTATTTCGAGGTAATGCTATGAAGACGTCTACGCAACTAAAAGCTTTGATTCGCAACTTATCTAGGGATAAAGATGTAAAGGCGGAGATTCTACTTAGAAACTTTATGCTTGAACGGTTACTTGAGAGAATCTCATTATCAGAATACAGTAATCAATTTATTCTTAAAGGTGGTATGCTTATAGTGGCAATTGTCGGAGTAGATGCTCGATCGACCATGGACATGGACGCAACAATTTAGAGGTTTTAAGTTAACAGAAGAAAATCTTAAGGAAGTTGTCAATAAAATATTGTCTGTACCTAAGCGTAGTTAAACAGTTGTTCAACCATTGCTTAACGATCGTTTCACTATTGTAATAAGTTGGTCAGTTGCTCTAGTTTTTACAATAGTTTGGTCAGACCAATTTATATCTCTAAAAACTGTCATTATTGTTGATTTCTAAAAAGCTTCAACTTTGAAGCGAATAAAAGCTTAAGCAAACTATAGTAAAGTTTTTAACATTTTGATAGAATAGGAATGAGGTAATCGGATAAAAGTAGGTGTGGTTGCCACTTCACTTCAGATGAGGGGAGGTGGTGCGATGAGTACATATGAGGCAATATCATTAATGATAATCTTCGGTATGTTTACGATATCGCTAGTCTCCTTAATTGTTAATCTATTAAAGGATAGCAAAAAAGGAAAAAAATAATCACCCTGCACGGCCATGCAGAGTGATTAAGTAAGTTTAGTCGTCTGGTGGCAATCGCATTATGCGAATCCGATTACCTTTTTTATTATTATATCATAAATAGGGTAGAAATAAACAGGATATTTATAAATCTTTTTTTAGAAACTATTTTATTACGTAAGGAATAACAGGAGATTAAATAGATCGTGGTGGATCAGAATTATATATAAAACATTTACTTAAAGAAAGTTGTGTAGAAGGGTATGAATAAGAAAAAGGTTATTTTAATATGTTCTTGGTTAGGGGTTCTGCTTTGGATGGGGGTTATTTTTTTCTTTTCTCATCAGCCAGCAGATGCATCAAGTGAACTAAGTGAAGGGTTTACTGAAGCAATATTTCAAGCAATTGAAAGGGTTGCACCGAACATTGCTGAGGGTATAGATTTAAGGCAATTACATCATATTATTCGTAAGTATGGGCATTTTTTTGTGTACTTTGTACTAGGTGTAGTCGTATTAAATGCGATCAGAAGAAGTGGGAAAGATGGACTTAAGAGCATAATAATAGCTTTTATAATTTGTGTAGTCTACGCAATTAGTGATGAAGTTCACCAAACCTTTATTCCTGGTAGGAGTGGTGAAGTAACGGATGTAATAATTGATAGTGTTGGTGCTGCTGTTGGGATAGGGTTTTACATGGCAGTGAAACAGTTGGGTAGTTGGATAGGGGATAGGAGATAGAAGAGCAGTTGGAAAGTTGGTCAGTTGGTTAGTTGGAAAGCAAAAGAAAAACAACTACTTAGTTCTTTACTTTGTTCAGAATGCTGAACAAAGTAAAGGATCCATTTGACTCTATCTTTTGGTTTTATCTTTCCACTTTCTGCTCTCCAACTTTCCAACTGTTCTTCTTACTAACCAACTAACCAACTATCCAACTAAAACCGGAGTGTGATAAATTGAAAGAGGATATGAAATGGTTAAGTCAAATGCATATTGCTCACAGAGGGTATCATTTTGGAAGAAGAATTCCTGAAAATTCCATTGCTGCTTTTGTAAAGGCAATGAATGAAGGCTTTGCCATAGAGTTAGACCTGCAGCGCCTAAAGGATAACAATGTTGTTGTTTTTCATGATGACAATTTAAAGCGTATGACTGGTTATGATAAAAAGATTAATGAATGTACGTTAGATGAAATTAGGGGACTAAAATTATTGGATAGCAATGATACAATTCCATTGTTAAGTGAGGTTTTAGAGCTAGTTGGTGGTAAAGTGCCCTTAATGATTGAATTAAAAAATAAAGGACAAGCCGGGATGATGGAAAAAGCAACTGAGAAGCTATTAAGAAATTATAAAGGACAGTTTGTGATCCAATCCTTTAATCCTTTTTCTGTGTCATGGTTTAGACATAGAGCACCTAATATCGTTAGGGGTCAGTTGTTTAAGAAGTATGAAAAAGGGGAGATTGCTTTTTATAAAAAACCTTTTTTACGGATGGACGTTTCTAGTAGTATGAGCAAACCACATTTTATAAACTGCGAAATCAGTACCCTTGAAAATGTTAAAAATAAGCTTATAAAAAATAAAGAATTACTATTACTAGGATGGACAGCAAAGAGCAAAACAGATTTTATTCATGCCAAGAAAAATTGTACCAACGTTGTTTTTGAAGGCTTTGATCCTAGAGAAAGTTAAAGACCCACTTTGGTGTTAAAATCAAAGTGGGTCTTTGTTATGTTATTTGGCTGTATAATTAATGTTTGCCTTTTTGGTAAGTTTTAAGATATAGAGCGACTAGTAATCCAAGTAAGACAATACTTAATGCAATTAAAGATACGAAAACAGCTCTAAGTGTTGAATCCTCAGATAACTTTTCGAAAAAGCCTTGGGCCTCAGGTTGTTTTTCAACTTCTATTACAACGGTTCGGTCAAAAAAGCGTTGCATGGTTCCTTCGGATTGATCAAAAAGGTAAAAGTCTTTTTCTCCCGCTTCATTCATGGCATAAAGCAAGTAAAAATCTGGTTGATCATTTGATTCATGTTGCCATGCTTGTACAGCTTGGTCTTTTAAAGTAAGTTCTGAGGGAATGTAACCTTCAGGTAAATCTAAATCACTTTCTAATTGAAGTATTGTATAAGTAGCACTTGTGCTGTAGTTAATGTAAGGGTAAAGGTTATTCGTAGCTTGGTCATATACATAAAATACGCCATTTTCGCCTTCTTCATCAGTAAGGTAAGCTAACGTAATACCTTTTTCTTTTCCTACAGCAACTTCAATCTCTTCATCGGAATAAGTTATTTCCTCTACTTCAAAGTTATCCGGTATTTTCACAGTAGATAAGTCTGACCATAGAAATAATTCGTTGTCAGCAATATTAACTTGGACTGCCTCTTCAACTGGATTTGGTGGCTCTGGTTCAGGCTCCGGCTCCGGTTCTGGCGGTTGACTAGGTTGACTAGGTTGACTAGGTTGGCTCGGTTGACTTGGTGCAGGTGCTGGCTTTGGTGCTGGTTTTTTTACGTTAATATTGACGCCAGCTGTTGGTTCGCCCAGTAAGACCCCACCATCATCATCTGAATCCTCATAGACTTGACTCTCTTTAATCTCAAAAGCAGCAGTACCTTCTTTTAATGCTGTAAAAGTAGCAGTAGCACTTAACGATGAAGCTGTAGAAGCGGATGAAAGCATTTCTGTTAACATAATTATACCAGTATTTGCCATGCCGGTGCCGTCTTCAAACTTTAATACATCAGAATTATAAGTGAAGTTACCACTTACAGCACCAATATTATTAGCGTTAAAAGTAACTGTAACAGTAACTTTATCACCAACATTTACAGAAGAAGAACTAAGGGCAATAGTTGCGTTAGCAGCATGGCTAGTCATTGGAAAAAGATTAATAAGTAAAACAATTAATATAAAAGATATAAAGGTTTTTTTGTAGGTTTTATTCATGGTTATTACCTCGCCTTTTCATTTTATTTTGATACTGTTGTCTAAGTATTAAAACAGCTATTAGTAAAATAAAGCATATGAAAGCTAGTGTGTAGATTGGCCAGTAGTTTGGTTGCTCTATTTCTGTTTCAATGATTTGATTATCTACCCAAGCTTTTTGTAGTGTTTGGTCATTTATATCAATGAAGTAGTAGCCGGAAGCGCCAACTTCATTGATGGCAGAGGTCAGATAAACACCCTTTGGTAGGTGGTCAGCTTTAAGTACAGCTAAATTTACACCCATAATGTTAATAGTTTCTAAATCATATCCAACTATGGTTTCATACACCGGTAATAAGGTGTATGCTTTGTTTATGTTAACGGTCACATAAGGCATTAGCTGTTGCGTAGTCATATCATAAATGTACCAGTTTTCTTTTAGCTGATCATCAACAGTATGAACTAAAGTCGTTTCTGTAATTGGATGCTGAGCACCAATTACTTCTCTCTCTTTAAAGGTAAAGGATTTTAACTCAAAATGTTTCGGTAAAGTATTTTCTTTAGCTTCGCTAAATACGTATAGTGCTTTACCACCTATCTCTGTTTCAATAAAATCATCTTTAAATTCTGGTGTTTTTATTGGAGGTGTGTCATCTTCAGAGGGAGATTGCAAAATCCGTATTTTCACATTCTTAGATAAACTGTCTAAAAGCCCTCCATCATAAGAGATTACTTCACTGCTTTTAATTGCAAAATTAGCTTCTCCGGATTCTTTAGCAAGGAAGGTATAAGCATAGGTTAAGGAATGGGTAAAAGGGGAACCTGTATCATTGATCCCCCCAGATCCATTAGCAACCATTGATGCATTACCCCCACCATGCTGATAGGATACAAGTTGATCATCATAGCTTATATCAGCACTTAATGCGCCAATAGGCTCATTACTATTAAACTGTACGGTTACTGTAAAGAGCTCTCCTACTTTAATTTCATCTAAATCAACAGATATGTCTAAAGAGACGCTTTCTGCGAAAGTAAGGTTTGGGAAACCAGCCAGTATAATGCTTAATATTGTTATTAAAAGTATTTTTTTATATTTGGTTGTTATCATACTAAACACCCTTTATTGTTTAATTGTTGTGGTGCCTAACAAATGTCTTTGTAGTCTAAGTAAATCTAAAATGGTAACTGAGCCACTTCTTGTTATGTCAGCTGCAGTTTTATATGGTTCTTTTAGGTCCGAAGTATTAAGTAAATATCTTTGAATACGTAAAAGGTCTAGAATCATAATGTCTCCATTACCATTTACATCACCATATATAATAAGTGGATATCTTTTGTGAACTTTGTTATCGCTTGTTCTCACTTCTAATACATCTCCTGTAGCCACAACGCCGGATTTTTTCTCTTTACCACTAGCGTCTAAGAGTTTAATGCTACCGTCGGATATTGAAAGATGATCAAGAAAGGTTCGAACATTAAGTTTAGTCGATAAACCTGTAATACTGGAATTATTATGATTTACAGTATATTTATTGCTACTTAGTTTGGGATCTTTTGGGACTTCTGGTTTAGGTGCAGGCTCAGGTTCTGGATTAGGTTCTGATTCAAGTTCCGGTCGTTTTGGTAAACTTGGTACAGTAGTGTCTACTTTTTCTAACTTTGTTCCTGCGAAATAAAAATCTAAAATTTCATAATGCTTTTTATTATGGACTGATGCCATCTGTTGTGCGCCTCTTTGGCTCATGCCTACGCCGTGGCCAAACCGGCCGTTTGTGAGGTAATATCCATCTTTGGTACTTTCTACACCTCTAAAAATCATATTACTGTCAAAATATTCGTGGGACCTTAATACGGTACCGTTTTCATTGCGGTTCATTAAACTTATTTCTACATCTACATCGGTTTTACTTGATAAAGAACTTGAGCCTGACGTATGGTACTGAACCGTAACATTTGCATTGGCAGTAACATAACTGGTACTATCTGTATTTGGCCATCTTTTTTCACCGTTTTCCAGGCTATTTACAGTATTAATTTTAATATCCGTTGCTTTATCAATGTTTTTATCACTTTTAAGCTTTTCATATACCTGTGTCTGAAGATCTCCTAGTGCTGGGTTAGCGTAAAGGTATCGCCCATTTTCTGTTTTTACACCATATGTAGAATGTATATACACTGTACCATTATCATGTTTAATTTTATGCCAGATCACGTCTTTGCCATTGGGTCCTTTAACAGTAGTGGAAGAAATCCATTCGTAGGCGGTATGCAGGTACCCTCTTCCAGCCCAGGCATAGTTAGATCCTGGACCCGTTCTAACATTAACCCAGGTATTACACTTTACTATCCGTACTGCATAGTCACTATCAAGGGTTGTTGTATCATAATCGGAACCTTCTACTTTACTTGGAATAAACAGTCTATGATACAAGCTATTGGGGTTTGCAAGGTCATAGGGGTCTTCTCTTATAACTAAATAGGGATGTGCATTATTTGCAGAGTCCCCAAAACCCCAGGCGTTGCCAGGTAGCTCGGTAAAACCACCATTAGATGCGGAATAATATGCAGATATGATTTCGCCATTATATTTAAGGACTTCACCCTTTGTTTCATTTACAGCTTGAATAACGTTTCCGTTAGTAGGGTTATAGCCTCTATAAACTTGAGTTTGCTCGGTATCTCCTATATCATGATCGCCGGAGCTACTAATTCTATTAACAGCGTAGCCCCTTGCTGTGACTGCTTGGGCCTTTAAAGCTTCTAAAGGAAAGCTATTGCTCATTTCGTAAGCAACTACACCGGGTAAATATTGTTCAACTGGTATATGATTAATAACCCTTAAATTACCTGAACGAACAGTGAAGTGCATATTACCTAGATAATTTATATCTCCATGGTCTGTCCCTTTTATGGTCATGTGATTATTACCACTACCGTTATTGGCTGTGCGTATAAGTGTTAAAGAGGTTCCGACTGTTTCATCAATACCATTTCCTCTTATACGAACTCGGTTATTTGATGCTACTGATACAGTATAGTCCCCTCGCTTTAAGTCGATGTTAGGTTTTTCTGCTATGTAGTACTCTCCATCTATTACAATAGGAATCGAGGACTTGCTTATAGAAAGTCTAACTCGTATTGTACTATAGTCAGAACTTGCTGATGCATAAAATTTGGGTACAATTAAAACAAAAGAAAGTACAATTATAAGGAATAAAGCATTTATTTTTTTAATTTTTTTCACTGGTATTTATCCCCCTCAAACCTTTCAAATAAAAGTATAATTTGTGTTTAAATTAGAATGTTTGTGTATAGGTTAATAATAAGCATATTAGACAAATTTGTCAATAAAACTACAAAACGCGACAGAGCGTTTTGTTTTAATATGAAAGTCCTAAAAAAGACAAAAAACACTTTAAAATCTAATGGATTTAAAGTGTTTTTTTGTTTGAAATTCAATATTTATCTGTATGTTTATAATCTAAAATAGTTTGATGACTTTTTTCTGGTTCCAAAAAAGTGATTATACAAATTAAATATAATTAGGTTAATAGATACTGAAATTAAAGCCCCTATTACAATGTCCATTGGAAAATGAACACCTACCATAACTCGTGAAAGGCCTGTTAAAAATGCAAGTAGTAGCATAAAAGCGCCAAACTTTTTATTAATTAAGTAAATGGCCATAGCAATGGCAAAAGCACTAACTGCATGCATACTTGGCAGAGAACCACTAGGGTCATGGTAAATTAAACTTTCTATTTCTAAAGCAACAAAGGGTCTTGGCCTTACATATAATAGTCTGATTATATGAACAAGGGCAAAAGAAGTAGCCGGAGCAATAATATAAGGAATTATTTTATCTTTTTTATTTATAAACAAGTAAATAAAGAACAAAACGTAGATTCCGGCAAATATTTTTGAAGATAGGTTGGTTACTGTAATCATTAATTGGCCGATGAAATCGCTGTTTGAAGAAAAATCAAATAGAAACTCAAAAATTCTATGATCTAAAGAATTTATATTTAAAAACATTTTTATCATCCTTTACATTAAAAACGAATTTATATTTTATTTTTTGTTATAAAAAATATTATAGCGTATATGTAAAATAAAGTCGATTAATTATTAGTAAGTCAATAATAAAATAAGTTGTATTATTCTGGTGTAAGTGATAAAATTTAATATGTTTAGCATGTAAAAAATATAAGGAGGCTGACGAAGCGTGAGCCGGAAAAAAAATAAAAAATCAAAAATGACAAAAAAGAAAAAAATACTAATTGTAGCTTTAGTTTTATTAATGCCATTGTTAATCTATGGAACGAGTGTGGGTGTTAGACTGTATAACATTTATTCTACAATGCATGAATCCTTAGATGATGAAGAGTTTGAAGCGATTGACCCTGAAGATTTAATTGATTATGATAATGAGCCTGAGGCAGATGTTATCCCGGAAGATGAGGTGGAAGCTTATAAATTTCTTGATGATCGTATTTATGATCAACCAAGATCTGCTAGAAATTCTGACCACCTAAATATTATGTTAATGGGAATTGATTCAAGAACCATTGGTGGTGCTGGGCGTGCAGACTCGCTTATGGTGGTTCAGTATAACAAAAGAACAAAAAAAGCCGCTATACTTTCGATTCCTAGAGATACATATGTAAGGATTCCAGGGCGTGGGTATGATAAGATTAATCATGCTAGTGCTTTTGGGGGAACAAGGCTATTAAAAGAGACGGTAGAAGGTTATTTAGACATACATATTGATCATTATGCTCGGGTAGATATGCAAAGCTTTACTAGAGCTATTGATGCCATAGGTGGGGTTCAAATAACAGTACCTCAGGATATGGTACATACGAATGGCAGGGTACTATTTAGAGCAGGGAGCCAGCATATGAATGGTGATGACGTACTAAGATACACTACTGCTAGAAAGTTAAGATCCGGTGGTGGAGATGATTTCGGTCGTATTAAACGTCAACAACAGGTAGTAATGACGATTTTAACTAAAGTAAGTAACGAACTTTCATTGAACCAAGCCTTATCTCTATTAGAGGATATTAGTCCCTTTATTAGAACAGATATTACGCCAAATGTGGTGATGAGTAATTGGTCAGCCTTTACGAGTCTTAACTTAAATACGGTTGATATGAGCACCTTAGATGGAACAGGCTTTAGACATAACAGAATATATTACTACAGAGTGCCAATTGAAGATGCGAGAAAAAGGGCAGCTTCGTTGACGCAGTAGAGAAAAATTTTAAAATCACCTTAGATTTAGATCTAGGGTGATTTTTTTATGTTGCAAATTGCATAATTATGTTTATTATGAAATGCTTTCAATAAAGTAATATATAACTTGTTTTGTATTTGTCATCCTGAGTTTTGCGAAGGGTCTTAAGCAGATGACCGAAGAGAAGTTTCGTGTCAGTCGCTTACACAGCGTGCAAGCAGATGACCCAAAAGAAGTTTTGCGTCAGTCGCTTAGTTAAAAATGACTGATTTCTTACGTTGCTCAATCATAAGAAATCAGGGGATTTTTAATACATTAAAAGCGTTTCAGACTTTAAGTTATAAAAAATTGAGATTCTTCACTGCGTTCAGAATGACAAAACACCTATAGTGGATATTTTTGTTAGTATTCTTTTATAATGTCTAGAAAATGGTATACTAATAGGATAGACATTTTTAACAGAGATATTAATATGGAAAGAAGTGATTTATATGTTCCAAATAGAATTAGATGACTTAATGGCCCTATCTAGTATTACCGGTGCTTATAAAAAGGGGTTAGACTACTATCGGAAAAAGAGAGTTGTAGGCTTGAGCTTCGATCGAAAGAATAACCAATTTAAGGCAAGGGTCAAGGGCGGTTATTATTATGATGTTAAAGTGACCTTTGATGAAAAGGGTGAATATATAAAAGGGGACTGTACCTGTCCAGCCCACGACACCTATTCGGGTGGGTGTAAGCATTTGGTTGCCGTGATGATGGAAATAAAAGAAAAGGATGAAACCGGGGCTTTTTCAAAAATCCATGGAGCTAGAGAAAGTAGGGATCTACTAGCTTATTTTAACGGACTTAAAGGTAGGAATAGGACAAATATAAATCTAGAAATAACCTATGAACGTAAAAAAGCTTACTTTAGAGGGGATCGGGATCAATCTTTTATTAGTTTTAGAATTGGACTAGATAAACTCTATGTAGTGAAATACATGAAGGAGTTTATGCGTTACTATGAAAGTGACGAATCTTTGTATATGGGAAAAAGCTTTACATATGAGCCGGATAATCATCAATTTAATCGAGTAGATCAAAAGGTAATAGAACTTGTACAGGAAATTGACGAAATGGATGAAATCGTGAATGAAGCAAATTATATTAATCATACTAAAGGCTTATTTACTGGTAAGTATGTAAAGTTAAGCGATAGAATGTTAAAACGTTTTTTGAATTTAATGAAGGATACAGGAAAGAAATTTAATGTCATTATAGATGGTCATTTACTAGGCTATACCTATGTATCTGAAGCACCCTTGCCGATTTCATTTTCCCTTGATAAAGGGAAGAAAGGAATCGCCTTAGATATTGATCTAAATGAGTCAGTAAAACCCTTAGTGCCTGATGGATCATTTTTGCTAATGAATAGGCGTATATATAAAGTACCTGAAAGTCAAAAAGAGGCGATCCTACCCTTTTATAGCATACTAGATAAGCAGAAATCAAAGCGAATAGAGGTGCCAGAAAGTGACGAGACTTGGTTTATGACTGGTGTATATCCAAAAATAAAACAAGCTGGAGAGGTTGACGTAAGCCAAGGACTAGAGGAAAAAATTTATCAGCCCGGTTTAAATAGCCAGGTTTATTTAGATCAAAAAGATGAACAAATTATTGCAAAGCTCTTGTTTAACTATGGAGAAATTACAATTAATCCTTTTGCTTCAGAGCAAAAAGAGATTACGGATCGGATTTTAATACGGGATTTGGAAAAGGAATCAAGTATACTAAATTATTTTGAGGAAAATGAATTTAAAGTTAGGGATGGCGAGGCTTACTTAGGTGGAGATGAGCATATTTTTAACTTAGTTAAATTCGGAATAAAAAAATTGCAGGGGATGAGTGACGTTTACTATTCCGATAACTTTAAAAACGTTGAAATAAAAAGTAGTGCTGTTTTTAGTGGGGGATTACAGCTAAATACGAAAGATGATCTATTAGAGTTTCATTTTGATGTAACAGGGATCGAAGATACAGAGCTTAAAGAAGTATTAAAAGCTATGCGGAGAAAAAAGAAATACTATCGTCTGAGAAACGGGGGCTTTTTACCCCTTGATGAACAGACATTTTTGGAGACAGCAGATTTATTCTCCCAGCTGGATCTTTCAGAGGAAGATCTACAGGATAATATCATTAGTCTTCCAAAATATCGGGCCCTATATTTAGATAAGTTAATAGAGGAAAAGGCATTGAATTTTATAGAGAAAAATCATGCTTTTAAATCTTTTACGGAAAATGTTAGAAACTTTGAAACTGTAGATTATTATCCACCAGAATCTCTGAAGGAAATATTAAGAAGCTATCAGGTAAAGGGCTTTCGTTGGTTGAAAGTACTAACGAATTATGGATTAGGGGGTATTTTAGCTGATGATATGGGACTAGGTAAAACATTACAGGTGCTTAGCTTCTTATTATCTGAAAAACAAGAGAAAGGGAATACTAAGGCCTTAATCGTTGCCCCAACATCCCTTGTTTATAATTGGATTTCTGAAGTAGAAAAATTTACTCCCGACCTTAAAGCTGTAGCGGTTGCAGGTAACAAAGCAATGCGAAAAGATATATTGGATAAAATAGCGCATTACGATGTGGTTATAACTTCTTATCCATTAATTCGTAGAGATATAGAATTATATAGCAGTCATGATTTTGACTATTGTATTTTAGACGAAGCCCAGCATATTAAAAACTATGCTTCAAAAAATGCCAAGTCAGTGAAAGAAATTAAAGCAAGGCATAAATTTGCCTTGACCGGTACCCCTATGGAAAATGCACTTTCAGAGCTATGGTCCATTTTTGATTTTGTTATGCCTGGGTATCTTTCTTCCAATAACAAATTTAAAGATCACTTTGAAAAGCCCATTGTTAAGGATGGGGACCAAAAAGCCCTAGCTGATTTAAGTAAGCTAATTGGCCCTTTTTTACTAAGAAGACTTAAGAAAGAAGTGCTAAAAGAATTACCGGAAAAAACGGAAAGTAAAATGCTAACAGAGCTAACATCGGAGCAGAAAAAGGTGTATTTAGCCTATTTAAAAGAAATTAAAGGAGAACTGGAAGAAGCCATTAAAGAAAAGGGTTTTGAGCGAAGTCAGATCAAAATACTAGCAGGGTTAACTCGTCTGCGTCAGATTTGCTGTCATCCTGGATTGTTTATAGAGAATTACAAGGGTGGTAGTGGCAAGATGGATTTGCTCAGCGACTTAATCGAAGCAAATATTGCTGGTGGACACCGAACACTGCTCTTTTCTCAATTTACAAGTATGCTCCAATTAATTAAACAAAAGTTAGATGCATTAAATATTGAGTACTTTTATTTAGATGGCAGTACGCCCATGGAAAAACGAGGAGAAATGGTTAATGCCTTTAATGAAGGCCAGGGTCAGATATTTTTGATTTCTTTAAAGGCAGGTGGGACAGGATTAAACTTAACCGGAGCAGATACGGTGATTCATTTTGATCCATGGTGGAATCCAGCCGTAGAAGAGCAGGCAACAGATCGTGCTTATCGAATAGGGCAAACTAGTAAGGTACAAGTAATGAAGCTTATTACAAAAGGAACCATAGAAGAAAAGATTTTTAATCTCCAAGAAAAGAAAAAAGAAATGATAAATGCAGTGATTCAACCAGGAGAGACCATGTTAACGAAAATTACTTCCCAGGAGTTGATGGAGATATTGAGTGAGATCGAAATGGGGGCGTGAGTTTAGTTGGACAGTTGTTAAACCATTGTTAAACCGTAGTTAAACAGTTGTTGAACAGTTGTTAAACCATAGTTAAACAATCGTTAAACAATCGTTAAACAATCGTTAAACCATTGCTAGACTATTGTTAAACTATTGTAATGAGTTGGAAAGTAGAAAGTTGGAAAGGTGGAAAGGTGACAGGAAGATGTATTAAAAATTCTTTAATTTCTTTTATTTAAGTAATGTAAGAAATTAATCATTTTTAAATAAGTGACTGACACGAAACTACTTTTCGGTCATCTGCTTGCACGCTGTGTAAGCGACTGACACAAAACTTCTTTTTGGTCATCTGCTTAAGATCCTTCGTTAACACTCGGGATGACAAGTCAGTTTTAACAGTAGTTGAGCAGTAGTTAAACGGTTGTTCAACAGTTGTTAAACCATTGCTAGACTATTGTTAAACTATCGTTACACTATTGTAGAGGCGAATTCATTCGCCGGAAGAATAAACAAACGCTAGATTTCCAAAACAGTGGAAATGCTAGCGTTTTTCTTTTTTGCTTAGATTTTCTAAAATAAGATCTCTTATATTAGAAATCTCTTCTAAAATCTGTGCTAGCTCTTCCTTGGAGTTTTGGGTGTGATAGACTCCAGGACGCTCTGCTACAGTTGCGGTAGGGTGTTTTTTTAATGTATCAAATTTAGCGCATATACGGGCATGGTGAATTCGCTTTTTAATGGTTTTGACAGTATTAAGGCTTTTTACTTTCGTATTGTTCTTTAAGTATAGCACCGGTTCTTTTGTCGATAGCTTTTCTATAGCGTAATAGTTAATATAGCTAACTGAAGGATCTTTATGTACTATGGGCTTCTGGGTTTTTATCGGTACAAATAGGTGGTTTTGGTCAAAGGGTAATGGAACGTAATATTTACAATTAAGTATATTACAGTATTTTCGTCTTAAAATTTTTAGGTCCAGGGCATAGGAATCTCCTAAATGTCTAAGTGTAGAATGAATGGTATGCTTCAGTAAAAGACTTTCTCCTGTACTTAAAATGACTTTTGTACAGCTACCATAATCCTTTTCATAGGAGATTATTAAAGCATAAATAATCTTTTGCTTTTCTAATACGTCTTTAATATTTTTCATTTTTTACTCCTCCTTTCTTTTAATTTTATTACATGTATTATAGCACAAAAAAGAACATATGTTCGATGAATTGGTAATTATTTATATTACTTATTTTATAAAAAAATATAAAATCCCCTGATACCAAAGTGTAGGCTAATAAAAAAAGAAATTAAATATTTAGAAATTTAACGATTACTAAAGTAAGATAATGAATTACCTTTTGAATGCCTTCATTTGAAAAATTTTAAATGACCGGAAACTAAACTAATATATTTTTACCGGTAATAATATGAAGATGCATCTTCAAAAGGAGATTATAAATTGAATTTTGAAGAAATGGTCAAAAAATCAGCAGAAGGGAATGCAGATAGTCAAATCGTATTAATTGAACAGTTAAGACCTTTAATTATTTCAACAATGCGCCGATATGGTGGGGTCCAGGGCGTAGATGAGGATGCTTATCATGATGGGGTGTTGGAAATACTTAAATCCTTTGAAGACTTTGATTTAAATAGGGGAATTCCCTACTTAGGGTATATTAAACGCCGTTTAATGCACTTTTATCAAAATAGAAGGCGTAAGGAAAAGATATGTTTTTCTCTAGATCAAAATATTGGCGATGAGGAAGGATTATCTAGAGTAGATATATTGGTGGATAAAACCGTGGACATAGAGGGACAATTTTTAAAAGAAAGAGATGTTATCCACATAAGATCTGCCCTACAGACCTTAACAGAGCATCAACGAAATATCATTATAGAACACTACTTCAATAATATAAGCTTAAAGGATATTGCTTTATATAAAGGCGTCCATCCGGTTACTGTTTCAAAGGTAAAGGCAAGTGCATTAAAAAATTTAAGAAAAAAATTAGAAAGTATATGCTAACTTATCCTCTATCAAAACATTTATATAGTAGAAAGGGGGTGAGCCCATGGCAACAGTTATTAATGAAAGCACAAGGTTGAGAATTCGTGTAGTTGACAGTGTTGATGAAAATGGTAACGAAAGATATAGCTCAAGGACTTACAACAATGTAAGACCGGAAGCCACTAATGAAGCAATACTAAATACAACACAAGAAATGGTAGCTTTACAAGAAAAGCCTGTAAATGCAATTGTTAAAATTAGTGAGCAAGAATTAGGAGCGTAGAGGTAGGTAAGTAGAAAGTGAAAAGTTGGAAAGTTGGAAAGTTGGAAAGTTGGCCAGTTGGACAGTAGAAAGGGAAGGGGTTAATCAGTTGTTAAACGATTGTTAAACCATAGTTTAACTATTGCTCCACTATCGTTCAACCATCGTTCCACTATCGCAATCCGTAGCGGCGAATTCATTCGCTGTATTAAAAATTATAATAGGAGGTGATAAGATTGACTAGAACATTAGAAATGGTATTTAAAAGAGAAGATGGAAGATCATCAAGGATGACAGTATCTAATGCCAGAGAAGATTTAACAGGTGAAGAGGTTAAATCAGCAATGGAAAATATTATACAAGATGATATTTTCTTACCTCAGGGTGTTGCTTTAGCAGAGGTTGAATCAGCTGCAGTTGTTACTGTGTCTACGGATGAACTTACCCTGTAGTTGAAAGGGGTGAAAATAAATGAATGAGGCATTGAATCATGTTGCTAATTTAGGATTTCCTATAGCTGTCTCTGTATTTCTACTTGTTAGAATAGAGAGTAAGCTAGAAAACCTAACTTTAAGCATACATGACCTAGCTAAATCAATAGAAGGCTTAGGCCAAAAATAACCAGAGAAATTTTCTCTGGTTATTTTTTTGTATAGAAAATTTCGCAGTTAAGGTAAGGCGACTAGAAGAGACATACCTAGTTTTTAAAAATAATAATGATAATAAGGTAGATATTTAGCTTGTTTTGGTTATTATGAATATATAAGGCATTGAACTGTTAGAAAAATATGTTGAATTACCTCAAAATTTAGATTACAATTGAAAGGTAATATTTTGAAAATTTAGTATAAATAAAGGTTGCTTATAAGTTTTTGTCGAATATGAATATACATATATTTAGGTATTATTTTTTATCTATGAAAGGGTGGCCGATAATGGAAGAAAGAGAAATGGAACTTGATTTAAGGGAGTACATACATATTATTAGAAAAAGGGTTGTTATGATTCTAGCTATTACTATAATGGCAGTAATTGCCAGTGCTGTTGTTAGTGGTTATGTTTTAGATCCTGTCTACAAAGCTTCTACTACGGTAATGATAGCAAAACCTGCAAATAGTATTGGTGGTCAGATTGAATTACAAGATTTAAATTTAAATCAACGATTAGCGAGAACCTACGGAGAGATTGTTCAGAGTAGAACGGTGTCAGAAGAGGTTATTAGAACGTTAAGGTTGTCGATGTCACCAGGTGAATTAACGTCAAAAACTTCTGTAGATTTAATAAGAGATACAGAGTTTATAACAATTAATGTAACAGATAAAGATCCAGCAAATGCTGCACTTATTGCTAATACAACGGCAGATGTATTTAGAAGACATGTAACAAGATTGATGCAAGTAGATAATGTTCAGGTGCTGGATCGTGCAGAGGTACCAAACAACCCAATTAGCCCAAGAGTGAAGTTAAACATTGCGATAGCCGGCGTATTAGGTTTGATGGCTAGTATATTTTTAGTGTTTCTCTTAGAGTTTTTAGACAATACAATTAAAACCCCAACGGATGTTGAACGCCACTTAGGGTTAAATGTTATCGGAACGATACCGATGATGAACGACAAGAAATAGAGGAGGATACCAATGAATACACAGGAATTGATTACTTTTACTGATCCAAAATCACCGACTGCTGAGGCTTATCGTACCCTCCGAACAAATATACAATTTTCTAGTTTGGACAATCCGATATCCACGATTATGGTAACGGGTTCAGGACCCTCGGAGGGAAAGTCTACAACTGCGGGGAATCTAGCAGTTGTTTTAGCTAATGCAGGAGCTAGAGTGTTACTTGTGGACGCGGACTTAAGAAAACCTAGAGTGCATAAAATGTTTAATCTAAGTAATCAAACTGGCATGACAAATATACTTGTAAAGGACTTAGATTATAAGGACCATGTTATTATTACATCAATAAATAGATTAGAAGTATTGACTGCAGGAACAATACCACCTAATCCATCTGAGCTTTTAGCCTCTAAGAAGATGCGGGGATTAATTGAGCAGCTAAAAACGGATTATGATTATGTTATTATAGATACGCCACCTGCAGCTGTGGTTACTGATGCTGCGGTTTTATCAAGAGTGGCTGACGGCGTACTTCTAGTATGTGCATCAGGACAGGTTGCAATAGAAGGGGCGCAAAGAGCAAAAGCCCTATTAGAAAATGCGAAAGCAAATATACTGGGTGTTGTTTTAAATAAAATTCCTGTTAATTCCGGTAGTTATTCTCAATATATGTATTATTCTTATTATGGCGAAGAAGAACAAGAAGTAACTAAGCCAAAAAGAAAAAGGGCAAAAAGGAGTAAGATAAATGGTTGATTTGCACAGTCATATATTGCCGTGTATAGATGATGGCGCTAGAAGTGAAGAGGAAACCATTAGTATGGGTAGGATTGCTATGGAAGAAGGAATTACCCACATTATGGCGACGCCTCATTACTTTGGGGAAGGTCGAGACAAAGAAAAAGCTATTATCTTAGAAAAAGTAGAATTGGTTAATAAGCTTTTTCAGCAGGAAGGTATTAATGTAGAGGTACTCCCGGGGAATGAAGCTTATCTTTCATTAGAGTTACCTGATAAACTAAAAAATGGTGACGTGCTGACACTTAATAATGGGCCGTACATTTTAGTAGAGTTTCCGATGAATAATACGAGTTTGTACATCGATGAAATTTTGTATGAGATTAGATTGCAAGGGTATTATCCGATCATTGCGCATCCAGAAAGATACAGGCAAGTTGTTGAGGATCCTAATATTGTTTGCAAGTGGATTGAGCAAGGCAACTATATACAAGTAAACGCAATGAGTATACTAGGGAAGCATGGTGAAGTTGTACAAGACACTGCAGAGATTTTAATGACCCATAATATGGTTCATTTTATTGGTACAGATGCCCATTCACCACGAAGCAGAGCGCCAAGGATTAATAGAGCCTTTGAAATGGTAAACCAGTGGGTTGGACCTGAGTTAGTTGCAAAATTACAGGCAAATAACTTAGCGGTACTAAAGGGGCACGAAGTACAATTAGGAGAGGCTATTGAATACGAAGAACAAATATCTTTTTTAAAAAGCTTTTCAATAAAAAACCTTTTTAAATTAGGAAGTTAAAAGAATATAATATTAAATTTAAAAAGCACTGATCTTAATTTAACAATAGAGGAAATTGCATAATTAAATTTGTAAAACATAGAAAAAGAAAGTATGTTAAACTAACCTCACTAAAAGTGAAATTT
>NZ_JAVKGO010000016.1:0-29888 GCF_031432315.1 Serpentinicella sp. ANB-PHB4 | reverse complement strand
AATTCTTCGTCATCTACCATGTCACACTTGTTTAGGAATACTACGATGTATGGTACCCCTACCTGTCTTGATAGTAGGATATGCTCTCTTGTTTGTGGCATCGGTCCATCTGCTGCTGAACATACTAGGATCGCTCCATCCATTTGTGCTGCTCCTGTGATCATGTTTTTAACATAGTCAGCATGGCCTGGGCAGTCAACGTGAGCGTAGTGTCTGTTTGGTGTTTCGTACTCTACGTGTGCTGTTGAGATTGTAATTCCTCTTTCTCTTTCTTCTGGCGCTTTGTCTATGTTGTCAAACGCTACTGCATCACCTGTTGAGTATCTGTTGTTTAGTGTAATTGTAATCGCTGCTGTTAATGTTGTTTTACCGTGATCTACGTGTCCTATTGTTCCAATGTTTACATGAGGTTTGCTTCTCTCAAACTTTGCTTTTCCCATTTCTTATTCCTCCTTAATGATTATATATAGATACTTATTATCTATCAGTAACATCTCTTTACTGGCTTTATGTAACAGTATTATTCTTGTTCTTCCACTGTTTCTAGATATTTTTCAAGTTTTCTTTTAACTCTCTGCAACGCATTATCTATTGATTTCACATGGCGTTTTAAGTCCTTTGCAATTTCTTGATAGGATCTACCTTGTAAGTATAACATTAATACTTTAAGTTCTAGCTCACTTAATACATCCCCGATTTTATCTTCCATTGTCATTAATTCTTCTCTACATATAATTAATTCTTCTGGATCTGTCACTTTGTGTCCGGACAAAATATCTAATAACGTTCGGTCAGATTCTTCATCATAAATAGGTTTGTTTAACGAAACATAAGAGTTTAAAGGAATATGTTTTTGCCTTGTAGCAGTTTTAATTGCTGTTATTATTTGTCTTGTGATACATAGTTCAGCAAAGGCTCTAAAAGATGTTAATTTGTCAGCTCGATAATCTCTTATCGCTTTATAAAGACCTATCATCCCTTCTTGGATAATGTCTTCACGATCTGCCCCAATTAAAAAATACGATCTTGCCTTCGCACGCACAAAATTCTTATAGTTTTTAATTATAAGATCTTGAGCTTGAACATTACCATTTTTAGCTGCTAATACTACATTTTCATCTACAATTTCTTGCTCCACACTTGATTCTTTTTCAATAACAACGGTCTGCACACCTATTCGCCTCCACCCTTTTTCATAGCTTGTCCCATAATTGTTTCTTGTTTATCACATCACGTCAAAAACCGATAAGGTTATTATACCTTATTTTTACAAACCGTGTCAACAATAATCAACGGCTCCTTCTTAGTTTTTCAAGCTTTTTAAGGGTTATTGGGTCGACTCTTGTCGATAAAACATCTTTTTGTTCAGTTTGTCTTGAGACATCCCGAGTTATTGTTGTTTTCATATTGCTAAAATCTAAAATCAATTCTCTTACGGATATTCTCGTTGCACCGCCACCTAAAATCATTTGTTGCTCTGCCCAATCATTTGTTGCGACCACAGCACGGTTTCTTTTTGTGATTTCTATAATCGCTTTTTCTATGTAGGCGTCAGCCGTCTCTCTCTCTTTTGTATAAACGATTTCTATCCCACTTAATATCTCCTTCGTACCATTATTGCCTTTTACTAGATGCGCATCAAAAACTACAATAATTTCTAAACCACTATATGTACGGTATTCTATCATCATATCAATTAATTCAACTCTTGCTAAGGCTAAATCCTTATGAGCTATTTCTTTTAAACGGGGCCATGCATTTATAACATTATACCCATCTAGAACTAAGTACTCCTTCAATGGCGCACCCCCTATAAAATTGTACTATCGTCGTTGTCTAAAAGCCTCATACATTAATATGCTACCAGCTACAGACGCGTTTAGAGATGATACCTTGCCTCCCATCGGTATGTTGATAAGGAAATCACACTTTTCTTTCACTAGTCGGGATATGCCCTGGCCTTCATTTCCTAGTACTAATGCAATAGGACCATCAAATGCCTCATCATAGTGCGCCTTTTCACCATCCATATCCGCACCTATAACCCACACACCAGCAGACTTTAACTTTTCAATAGTTTGAGATATATTAGAAACCTTCGCAACAGGTACATATTCTATGGCACCAGCAGAGGTTTTTGCCACCGTCGCCGTTAAACCAACTGACCGTCTTTTAGGAATAATAATTCCATCCACCCCTGTTGCATCTGCAGTTCTCATAATAGAACCTAGATTGTGTGGGTCCATAATTTCATCTAAGATTAGTATAAAAGGTTTTGTGCCTTGCTTTGTTGATTTTTGTAATATATCTTCTACAGTACTATATTTATACGCTGCAACAAATGCAACAACACCTTGATGGGATTTTGTTTCTGCTAAATCATTTATCTTTTGTTTATCAACAAACTGAATCGGAATGCCTTTATCTTTAGCTATTCCTACAATTTTGTTGATAGAACCTTCTCCGGCACCTTTTGTCACCAAAATTTTATCTACATCTCTTCCAGATTTAAGCACTTCTAAAACCGGATTTCTACCAGCAATTTTGTCATTCGCCACTTAACCACCTCTAAACTTTTTTTGTATTTTAACCATTATTGTAAGCTTCTAAACTTCTCTCTCACTTCATTAATAGATCCGCAAGTCATGTTACCTTCCGGACATGAAGATGTCAAGCAATTTGGACCAGATTTACCAAAAATTGATGGCGCTACAGCTCTAACTTGTCTTAACATTTCGGTAGCTAACTCTCTTATTTCCCACTGGGCCCTACTGCAACATCTATGATGAAAGAAATTGAATAAAGCCCTTGCATTCATCGTTACAATAATTTTTGTCTCACATGCATTTGGTAAAACAAACCTAGCGTCTTCTATGGCTTTTTTCTCTGCTAAAGATTTGGCTTTTTTTTCAGGTATTCCTTGGGTTATGTTTTTATTATAGTACCTTGTAGTTAAAAGATTAGTAATTTCATCATATGCTTCTTGTTGCTTCATCATTGCCTCTACATATACTTTTTTTGCACGAGGATCATTTTTAATCTCCGGAGGAATTATATATTCAAAGGCTCCTTCTTTAACATATCTTTGACTCTGTTGAGAGTAGCTTGATCCAATACGATGCCTTACTAATTGGTGCGTCAAACTTCGCGATACACCTTCAATAGCAAAGGTAAAGTTGATATGTTCAAAAGGGGATTCATGTCCCATTTCAGCTAACATATTTATAAATTTACTATTTTGATCTCCATCTATGCTATCCATTATCTTTGCAATATTACTTGAAGCATAACAAAGTCTAGCTGCTGAACCAACTAATTTCTCTGGTTCTGGCGTATGCTGTATTAAGGATACATTTAAACTTGTTTCCATTTTTCTCCCCCTTAAACTACTGTTCTGCTCTTATTATTTCAGTAGATAATTCCAATATTTCTCTCAATCTATCCATATCACCTATATAAAACAAGTAACCAATAAGGGCCTCAAATCCAGTGGCGTATTTGTAGTCCATGATATCGGCGTTTTTGGGAGTTGTACCAGTCTTCTGATTACGCCCCCTTCTAACAATGGCTCTTTCTTCATCTTTTAGTCGTTGATCTAATTCGGAAATTATTTTTGACTGTGCTTTTGCTTTGACATACGTTGTTGCTAATTTGTGCAATTGATGTACAGAGACGTTATTTCTTGCAATTAAGTAATTGCGTACGTGAACTTCAAAGATAGCATCCCCTACGTAAGCCAAAACCAAAGGCGACATCATTTTAACTTCTGATTCAGATTTTTCATCTCTAGTTTTTATAATTGTCTCTAGTAATTCTTTCATTCATTTACTTCCCCTTAAAATTGTTAATTTCAAGTTTATTATATTTCATTATCTTTTTTTTATCAAATAAGTTTTAGAAAGCAATAAAGAATAGAAAGCAGAACTTTCCTATCATAAAAAAACATCCTATACTTTATAGGATGTTTTTCAAATTAATTACCATTTAATTACAGTACATGCTACATTGAAACCAACACCAGATGCTACAAGAACAACAGTATCGCCTTCTTTTATCTTGTTTTCTTTTGCAGCTACATCCATAGCCATAGGAATACATGCTGATCCAGTATACCCATATTCACCCATTATGCAAGTTGTTTTCTCCATTGGCATTTCTAAAACTTTCATTACTTCCACTATAACGTGCTTGTTGATCTGTGTGAATAAGAAGTGATCTACATCTTTGTATTCTAGGTTAGCTTTTTCTAGTGTCTCTTTAATCAACCCAGGCCATAATTTAATATTTCTATCTCCTGGTAAAGGTTTTAAGAATGTTAATAAGTTCTCTTTATTTTCCAGTCTTTCTGGCGTCATAGGATTTTTGGTTCCACCAGCATAAATTCCTAAGAAATCATATTGAGTACCATCTGCAATTAGTTTTGATGCAAGTAATCCTCTATCTTCTTCTGTTGCCTGAAGTACAACTGCACCTGCTCCGTCAGCAAAGATAGGGAAAACATTTATGTTTGTCTTATCAACAAACTTTGTCATGTTATATACTCCTATTACAAGTACATTGTTATATCCTCCACGCATTATCATACTAGCTGCTACATCAGTAGCTGTTACAAAGCCTGAACAAGAAGCATTTATATCAAAGGTTCCGGCATTTTTAGCACCTAGTCTTCCTTGTACGACAGAAGATGAAGCAGGACTGATATACTCTGGTGTATCTGTAGCTACGATTACTAAATCAATATCTAGTTCTGATAATCCAGCGTCTTCAATTGCCTTTTTACCAGCTTCAGTAGCTAAATCTACCGTACTTTCGTCTTCTCCTGTTACATACCTTTGTTTTATACCCACTTTTGCTTCTAGGCTTGGTTTTAATGGCTGTCCAAACATTTCTGCCATCTGTTCATTTGTTATTAGATTGTTTGGTACATACATACCTGTACCTGCAACTTTTGCATTTGTCATAATTATCCCTCCCGAATTCTATCAAAATAATAAATATAAATAAGAATATATCTTTATATAATTCTATGAAAAAACATTAAATCCTTTTTTATCTTTTAATTTTTATTTAAAATCTGTATGATTTTGCAACTGACAGTAGTCAAAACTTGTCTACTATATAAAAAGGAGACTCCTATTAGGAGTCTACCTTTTTAAAGTAAACATTACTTTTAATTACCAGATCATTAATTCTTTTGCTTGTTCTCTTAGCTCATCTCTAAAGTCTGGATGTGCAATTGAAATAAGTCTTTCTACTCTTTCATTGATAGATGTTCCTCTTAATGAAGCTACTCCAAACTCAGTAACAACATAATCCACATCATTTCTAGATAAAGACACTGCCGCTCCAGGAGCTAACGTTGGTACAATTTTAGAAATTGTTTTTCTTCCACCATCTGGCGTTTTAACTGTTGTAGTTGAATAAAGTGCTATAAAAGACTTTCCTTCTGGACAGTTTTGCGCTCCAACAGCAGTATCCGACTGTCCACCTGTACCACTAAATTGTTTGTGTCCAATAGACTCAGAACAACATTGACCTGTTAAATCAATTTCTAAAGTTGTGTTAATCGAAGTCATTTTTCGGTTTTGTCCAATTACATGAGGATCATTTACCCAATCACCATTTAAAATTTGCACTGCAGGGTTATCATTTATGAAATCATATAATTTTTTAGACCCTAAAGCAAAAGTTGCGATCATTTTTCCTGGCATTAGAGATTTGTTTTTGTTTGTTACGGCACCAGCCTTGTATAAGTCAACCATTCCGTCAGTAAACATCTCTGTATGAATACCCAAATCTTTTTTGTTTACAAGCGCAGCTGCAACTGCATTTGGGATTCCGCCAATTCCAAGTTGAATTGTTGAACCGTCTTCTACGAACTCTGCAATATATTCACCAATTACTTTATCTTTTTCAGAAGGTTCAACAACTGGCAATTGAGGTAATTCATAGTCAACCTCTATTAAATGATCTATTTCACTTATATGCACTGTTGTATCTCCAAAAGTTCTAGGCATATTAGGGTTAACCTCTAATATAACGATATCCGCTTGTTCTATTACTAAACGCTCATATGTTGCACTTAATGATAATGATAAGTATCCATGTTTGTCCATAGGGCTTGCAGTACCAATAAACACGTTAGGTTTTCTATGGGCTAATCTTTTAAGACCAGCTAAATGTAGGTGATTTGGAATAAAGGTTACATTTCCATTAGGATGTGCTTTCCTTATACCAGGGCTATAAAACCATCCTGACATTTTAAAGCTTTCTTTGTACTTAGGATCTGCAAAATACTCGTAATTACCCATTGGTAAACATGTAACTACATTAACATCTTTTACTCTATCAGCGATTTCATGCATTCTTGTTAAGGTGGCTTTAGCTTCAGCTGCACCTAATCCAGTTATTACTTCATCGCCACTTTTGATTTTCCCTAAAGCATCTTCTACTGTAATTTTTTTTGTGTCATATAGCTTTTGTAATTCCATGGTAGATTTCCTCCTTGTTATTGTTGGTTATTTTACAGGTCCCCACTCTATCACATTAGCTGCCCAAGCGTATCCAATTCCAGCAGCAATCATAGAAATAACTGTACCATCTTTCACTTTGCCTTCTTCTAAAGCTAATTGTAGTGATAAAATTTGGTCTATTTGTCCAATATGTCCATAATCCTCTAGGTAAACTGACTGTTCTTCTGTTAACCCTAATAATCCTAACATATGTTTATGCATTGAATATTTAAAATGTAGCACAGCTAAATACCCTAAATCTTCTTTGCTTTTATTTGATTTCTCAATTGCTCTATCTATACAGTGCATCCAATTATCCATAGAAACTTCATTCAGACGATTTTTCATATGTTCTGCATCAAACATTTCCAATGATCTATAAGCTTTATTAGCATTTTCTGCATTAATCGGATTTTCTGTTCCTCCGTAACGAACCCCAACGTCCCTAGCTAGTGACCCATCAGACATAATGTGCGACCCTAGAAGTGCATTTTTACCGTAGTTTTTCTTTAGTATAATCGCTCCACCACCTGCACCAAGGTTGTACATCATTGACATGTTAGGGTCTTTATAGTCTACGAAGTCCCCATTTCTATATCCACCAACGATCATAACTGTGTTAATTTCATCATCTGACATCATCATGTCTTTTGCAATTTTCATGGCACTAACACAACTACAACAACGTTGTTGTAAATCAAGAGACCACGCATTTGTAGCGCCAATTTGCTCTTGTATGTAAATTCCTGTTGTTGTTAGGGGATACTCTTTCCACTCTTCTCCGATACTTAAAACCAAGTCTATTTCTTTTGGATCAACACCGGTTCTTTCTAGACAGTCTTTAGCAGCTCTAACACCCATCTCTTGTGTCCCATCATTTTCACCTGGGACAGGTTTTTTCTTAAATCCTAGTTTTTTAACTACTGCCTCTTCTGTCCAATTTCCACCAGTCGCATCTGCAACTTCCTTAGCTGTCATATAATTATCTGGGATATAAATACCAGTACCCACAATACCAACATGTGTTTCTTTCATTACATTAACCTCCCGTTAAAGTATATATTAGGGTCAGCGGCATTGGTCCACTGCCCACTTGACTAACAATGCAATTTTCATGCCTACAAATTAGGCAAAAAACAACGTTTAAATTAGCTAGTTCTACATTAATCGTGTTTAAATATAACGCTCACTTTTACTCAATCGTCCAATTAAATGGACATGCTCACTGAATTTTGTAGTATTTTAAATCATTCTCTCTGCCACAAACATGCTTCGTCGATAATATGTGTATAATAAACACACTTATTATACAACCTGCATTCTGTCTATTTATGTAGCGCTAAAAACCCTAAAATTAAAGTGTTTAACTCACCAGGTTTTTCTGCAAAAGACCCGTGCCCACAATTAGGTATAGAGATAAAGTTAGAACCTTTTATCCCTTCATGAATTTTAATCATATCTGCATAAGGTGTAACCATATCATCCTCTGACAAGATTACCAGAGTTGGAACAGTTATTTGCCCTAATTGATCAGTTACATCATAAGTGTCTCCACTTCGAGATAATCGTATATAACGATCAAACCATTCTTTATCAAGTATCTTATCAAAATATTCTGGTTGTTTTTTTAGTTCATCCCAACTTTGTTCAAAGTATTGATGACTATATATGAATGGCTGAATTATTTTTAAGAAAAATGCACCATCATAAGCTTTTGCAGCCTCTTCCCAGGATAACCCTACAGAACGAATTAAATTAGAAATATCACAAGTAGTGTTTGCTAATATCAGATTTTTGATATAGGATTGATACCTTATTGCAAAAATCATTGCCACTCTGCCACCATAGGAAATTCCATAGATGTTTACTTTTTTTAAATTAAGATAATCTAGCAATCCTTTTAAATCTTCAGCGTGTTGTTCTGTTGGATAAAAATCAGGAGATGACCCTGACTGCCCTTGATCCCTAAAGTCTACACGTAACACTCTATATCCCCGTTCGACATACGTTGGTACAAAATCTCTCCAACTATTCGCACTCATCATTATGCCATTTAAAATAACTAATACTTCTTCTCCTTCACCTTCAAGAATATAATGAATGTCTACTCCATTTATTTTTACTTTTGGCATGGTTCTATACTCCTCACATTTATTATCAAATTAAAAGTTCTAATTTTCTTTTGCATATTAGCCAAACTTCATTATCTTTTTATATAAAAAGGAGGTGGTTACCCCCCACCTCCTAGATACTTCAATTTAAGATTGTAAAACTACAGTACAACTCCACCGTCTACAGATAGTGTAGTACCAGTCACAAATTTAGATTCATCTGATGCTAAGTATAAGCATGCATTTGCAATATCAACTGGCTCTCCAATTTTTCCAAGTGGTGCTTTGTCAGCCATCATTGTAAGTACTTTTTCTGGCATTTTAGCTGTCATTTCAGTAGCGATAAATCCTGGTGCAACAGCATTTACGTTGATGTTCTTTCTTCCTACTTCTTTAGCCATAGACTTAGTCATTCCAATTACTCCAAACTTAGTAGCAGCATAGTTTACTTGTCCGAAGTTTCCATATAATCCAACTACTGAAGATATGTTGATAATTTTTCCATATTGTTTTTCTCTCATAACTTTTAAAGCTTCTTGTGAACAGTAGAATACACCTTTTAGGTTTACGTTCATAACGTTATCCCATTGTTCTTCAGTCATTTTGTAAAGTTGAGCGTCTGCTGTAATACCAGCATTGTTAACAAGAATATCAATCGTACCAAATTGCTCAACAATTTTATTAAAAGTATCCTCTACACCTTTTCTGTCTGTAACGTCCATTGCAAATCCAGCAACGTTAGGGAATTTTTCTTTTAATTCAGCTACTACTGCATCAACGCTTTCAGCACTTCTATCGTTAATAACAACTGTAGCTCCTTCTTCAGCATATCTTTCTGCAATTGCTCTTCCTAAACCTCTTGTTGATCCTGTAATAAATGCTACTTTTCCTTGTAATCTCATTATTTAACTTCCTCCTTAAATTTTATATAATTTGATTGTAAAAAATACAATCATAATACACATAGCAATAGTTTAATTATAAATTTAAAAAATATGTAATTTATTTTACCGGAGCCATTACTTTTGCAGTCCCGTCTAGTACTACTTTGCCTTTTTGATTTTCACAAGTAGTTTTAATCGTGATACGGTTCTTTTCTCTATCAACATCGACCACTTCCGCAATCGCTTTGACAGTATCTCCTATTTTTACAGGCGCTAAAAATTTCAGTTCTTGACCTAAGTAAATAGTTCCCGGTCCTGGCAGTTGCATACCTAGAACTGCGGAGATTAATCCAGCACTTAACATTCCATGAGCAATTCGCCCCTTGAACATTGTTTCTGATGATGCTCTTTCATTTACATGGGCAGGATTTAAATCACCAGTTATCCCTGCAAACATGTACACATCTGTTTCTGTGATTGTTTTTTCAAACTCTGCTTTGTCGCCTACCTTAATAACATCTAACGTTACACTTTTCATCAATGCCACCCCCATTTTTTTTATGGATGTTGCTACCGCATTATTTAAATGCAATTTTTATGCCAAACACAACATTTTCAGCTAAATCTCAGATAGTTCTTTTATTACGGTTAAAACACCATACTTAATTTAGTGCCACTTATTTTCTTCGACATACACTCCCGAATTCCTTCTTTTAAAAATATTTTTATAGCTTTTTCCACTTTACTCCCTGGGGAGTATCTTCTAATATAACTCCCATAGACTTTAGTTTATCCCTTATTTCATCAGCTAAAGCAAAATTTTTATCCTTTCTAGCGTTCTGTCTTTCACTTATTAGGGATTCTATTTCATCTGTAATGTTTTGATTTTCTTTTTGTAGTAGTCCCAATACACCAGACAGCTCACACAGGACTTTCAAGCAATCCTCTAAAAGCTTTTTAGGTTTTTCGCTATTCAATTTTGTATTAGTTTCTTTAACAATATCAAATATAACTGCCAAACCATCTGCAGTGTTAAAATCGTCGTCCATAACTTGTACAAACTTATCTTGTAAGTTTAGGACTTTGTTATATATCTCCATTTCGTCATCTGTCAATTCTTTATCTTTTGAAATAGTAATATGATGTTCCAAACTTTCCTTGGCATTATATAACCTCTCCAATGCGCTTTTTGATGATTCAAGAAGTTGCCTACTAAAGTTGATTGGATTTCTATAATGGGAGGATAACATAAATAATCTCAATACTTCCAGGTCAAACTCTTGCCTAATTTCTCTCAATGTGAAAAAGTTATTGAGTGATTTGGACATTTTCTTATTCTCAATATTCAAATAACCTACGTGCATCCAGTAGTTAGCAAAGGTTGTGCCAGAACAAGCTTCACTTTGGGCAATTTCATTTTCATGATGTGGAAATATCAAGTCTCCTCCTCCACCATGAATATCAATTGTTTCACCTAAATATTTTTTAGCCATTGCTGAACACTCTATATGCCAACCTGGACGCCCTTTTCCCCAAGGACTATCCCAACTTGGTTCATTAATTTTTGCTGACTTCCACAATACAAAGTCTAATGGATTCTTTTTGTTCTCGTTAATTTCTATCCGAGCTCCAGATTGAAGATCTTGTAAGCTTTGTTTTGATAACTTACCGTAGGATTCGAATTTATCTACATTAAAGTACACATCTCCATTGATTGCATAAGCATATCCTTTATCAATTAACTTTTCAATAAAGTTTATAATTTCATCTACATTTTCTGTTACTTTAGGATGTATATCTGCCTTCTTAATGCCTAGACTCTCTGCATCTTGAAAATAAGCTTCAATATATTTTTTACTAATTTTTTCTGAGGTTGTATTTTCCTCTTTTGCTTTATTAATAATTTTATCATCTATATCTGTGAAATTCTGTACAAAATCAACTTTATAGCCCCTATACTCAAAATAGCGCCTCATTGCATCAAAGGTTAAAAATGTACGTGCATTACCAATATGAAAATAGTCATATACCGTAGGTCCACAAGCATACATTTTTATTTCGCCTTTTTTTATAGGTACAAATTCCTCTTTCTTTTTTGTAAGTGTATTATATAGTTTCATTTTTAATCCCTCCTCAGATTATTGACTTCACATTCTAATTCATTTATTTTGTTTCTCAACCTTTTTAATTCATCTGCAATAGGGTCAGGCATCTTTATATGATCTAAATCAATATCATCTTGAACGGAAGCAACTCTTTTATTATCTTTAACAACAACAGTTCCTGGAACACCAACAACAGTACAGTTGCTTGGCACTTCTTTTAAAACAACTGAACCTGCACCAATTCTTGAGTTTTCTCCCACCGTAAAGGGACCCAATACCTTAGCACCTGCGGATATAACTACATTATCTTTAATCGTAGGATGTCGTTTTCCCTTTTCCTTACCTGTTCCTCCCAAAGTTGCACCTTGATAAATCGTAACATTATTTCCTATCTCAGCGGTTTCTCCTATAACTACCCCGGTACCGTGATCAATAAAAACCCGTCGACCAATTTTTGCTCCTGGATGTATTTCTATCCCCGTTAAAAATCGTACTATATTTGACATAACTCTTGGCAGTATTACCAAACCTTTTTTGTACATGCCATGAGAAATACGATGAATGATAATGGCGTGTAATCCAGGGTAACACAAGAGAACTTCTAATATGTTTTTTGCTGCTGGATCTCTTTGAAATATTGCTTTTATATCTTCTTTTATCATTCCAAAAAATTTAATCATTACACGCCCTCCAATTACAAATTCTAACATTTTATACAAAAACAAAAATTCGTCCCTGATAAATCAGAGACGAATTTTCCGCGGTCCCACTCTGGTTGAATACTTTCCACTCTTAATAGCTATAACGGGCTTGCCCGGCTCTCTCTACTTTAATTCAAGGAAGCAGCTCCTAGGTGCATTCAGATCAAGCTATTCCTAAGAACTACTTTCAGCCTAAGGCAGTTCATCTCTGTCAGGTTGCGCAATCCTACTATTCCTATTCTACACTTTTTTTATAAAATTGTTCACTACATAGTCTATGCGTAACAGCATGTTCTTTTTACCTAAAATTTTCATTATTTGAGGTAAGTCTGGTCCATGAGATTCCCCTGTTACTGCTACCCTAATAGGTTTGAATAATTTAGGCCCTTTTACCCCAAGTTCTTTTTGTATTTCTTTTATTATAGATTTTATATCAGATACGTCAATACTATCTGCATTATTAATTTTAGTTTTAAGCAATTCTAATAGCTCAGGTACATGTTCTTCTGCGATCACATCAGTAGCTTCTTCAGACAGTTTAAATTCATCGTTAAAAAACATGGCTACTTTTTCCCCAATTTCACTTAAATTGTTAAGGTTAATACGTATAATTGAAACTAAATCTTTTATCCAGTCATATTTCTCTTGCACTTGTCCCTCTGCAATATAACCAGATTCAATAAGATATGGTATGGCAAGATCTGTTATTTCTTCAATCGGTTTTTCTTTAATATAATGTGCATTTACCCAGTTAAGCTTATTTATATCAAAAACGCCACCACTTTTAGAAACACGTTCCAAAGAAAAGTTTTCTTCTAGTTCTTTCATTGAAAATATTTCTTGATTATCTTCTGGACTCCAGCCCAATAAAGCTATGTAATTAACCAACGCTTCCGGAAGATATCCTTTTTTCATAAAGTCTTCTACTGCTACATCTCCTTGCCTTTTACTCAGTTTCTTCTTATCTGCATTTAGTATATTTGGTAAATGTGCATATAGTGGTACTTCCCAACCAAAAGCTTGATATAGATATACATGTTTTGGTGTAGATATAAGCCATTCTTCCCCTCTTATCACATGGGTTATACGCATTAAATGATCGTCAACAACTACAGCAAAGTGATAAGTCGGAAAACCATCAGACTTAATTAATACTTGATCGTCCATATCAACTGTATTTACAACAACATTGCCTCTAACAACATCTTCAAATTTAATATCGTAGTTTTCAGGTAATTTAAGTCTTATTACATGAGTTTCCCCATTATCTAGCTTCTTTTTAATTTCTTCCTTGGATAACTCCCGACACTTTCCGTCATACTTTTGATTTAATCCTGCTTTTTTTTGTTCGTCCCTTACTTCATCCAGACGTTCTTTAGAGCAGAAACAATAATATGCTTGTCCTTTTTCAATCAGTATTTCAATGTATTTTTTATAAACCTCTAACCTTTCTGACTGGACATAGGGCCCATACTCTCCGATTTGTACTAAATCATCATTTCTTATTATAGCACCTTCATCGTGATTGACCCCTGCCCATTGCATTGCACTGAGCATATTTTCAATTGCGCCTTCAACATATCGATTTTGGTCCGTATCTTCAATTCTTAGTATATATTTACCACTATTTTTTCTAGCATGTAGATAGTTGTATAGTGCAGTTCTTAAACTTCCTATGTGAACAAATCCCGTTGGACTTGGTGCAAACCTTACTCTCACTGTCATCATTATATCCTCCTACTTAACTTATATTAACTATATAGCATTATATCTTTCTTCGTAATACTTAAGTATCTATTAATAAGCTTTTGCAAAGTAAGCCACTTTTTCTGCTGGTTTCCCACAAAAAGCACAAGTTTCACCTAAGTGTTCTTGTTCAAAAGGTATACATCTAACCGTTACGCCTGTGTCTTCTTTAATATTTTCTTCACAGGATCTTTCTTCACACCACATGGCCTTTACAAATCCTGGCTTTGTACTCATTAATTCTTTCATTTCTTCTAGATTTTTAACATAGTAGGTCTTTTCATCACGCATCGTCTTAGCTGAATATAATAAATTATTGTGTATATCATCTAAAAGTAATTGTACCCTTTCTTTTAAATTGTCTAATTGTACAACTTCTTTTTCTAATGTATCTCTCCTACATAAAACAGCTTGCCCTTTTTCTATATCTTTTGGCCCTATTTCTATTCTTACAGGTACACCTTTCATTTCCCACTCGTTAAATTTCCAGCCTGGTGAGTAGTTTTCTCTATCATCTAATTCCATTCTTATTTCTTGTTTTAAATCACTGAATATTTCCATAGCTTTGTCTAATACACCCTCTTTGTGGGAAGCTATTGGAACAATAACAGCTTGAGTAGGCGCAACTCTAGGTGGTAATACTAATCCCCTATTATCTCCGTGTACCATAATTAAACCACCAATTAACCTCGTAGATACCCCCCAAGATGTATGGTATGGATTTTTCAACTCACCGTCTCTATCAGAATATGCAATGTCGAAGGCTTCCGTAAAATGTTTTCCCAAGTTATGGGATGTTCCTGCTTGCAGCGCTTTTCCATCGTGCATTAAGGCTTCCATTGTGTAGGTAGCATATGCACCTGCAAACTTCTCTTTTTCACTTTTTTGCCCTGTAACTACTGGCATTGCCAATACTTCTTCTGCTGTCTCTTTGTATATATCTAACATTCTTAGGGTTTCTTCTTGGGCTTCTTCATAGGTCTCATGTAGTGTATGTCCCTCTTGCCATAAAAACTCAGATGTTCTTAAAAATGGTCTTGTGCTTTTTTCCCATCTTACAACACTACACCACTGATTATATAGAAACGGCAAGTCACGGTAAGATTTTAACCATTTTGAGTACATTTCACAAATAATTGTCTCCGATGTAGGTCTAACACACAGTCTTTCCGCTAGTTCTTCTTTTCCTCCATGAGTCACCCAGGCAACCTCTGGAGCAAAACCTTCTACATGTTCCGCTTCTTTTTGTAATAGACTCTCTGGTATTAACAGTGGAAAATAGCAGTTTTTATGACCCGTCTCTTTAAATCGTTTATCCATATATTGTTGTATGTTTTCCCAAATTGCATAACCATATGGTTTAATCGCCATGAATCCTTTCACAGGAGAATAATCAACTAAATCTGTTTTTAGTATGACATCCGTATACCATTGTGCAAAATCTACTTCCATTGGTGTGATTTCTTCTACAAATTGCTTGTTCTTTTTTCCCATTATAAGTCTCCTCTCTTGCTACACTAAGCTTTTTTATATTCGTTAAAGTTTAATTTTAGTTGCTTAAAAAGTTATACAAATTATTGTATTAAATTATACTTACAAACAATAATTTTAACTTTAGCTAACTTATGTACTCCTAAAATTTTATAATAAAAAAATCCCTTCATCCCTATACGATAGAGACGAGAGATTTAGATCCCGTGGTACCACTCTAATTAACCTCTTTAAGAGGTTCACTCAAGACATAACGGCGCCTACCGGTATCACCTACTAAATTCAGTGAACTGCTCTAAGGTGGGTTCAAAAAACATAGTAAAACCTTTCAGCCATGGGTTTTTCTCTGTCTAAATTCGTTTTTCTACTATTCCTCTTCAATGCATTTTTCTTTATAAGAATAAAACATAATTGATAAGACGTCAACCTTTTTAAAAAAACTAGTAACCTAAAATATATTTTTATGGAATAATCGACTATATATAATCTTTATGTTTTCCTACTTAATATGTAATTTGTTGCGGCAGAACACTTACTACTACTTGGGATGATATTCCTTCTTCTCTTCCTTCAAATCCTAATTGTTCCGTTGTCGTTGCTTTAATATTAACACAGCCTATATCTATTCCGAGAACGTTACAAATATTTTGTCTCATATCGTTTATATGCGGTGCCATTTTAGGCTTTTGAGCCACAATTATAGCGTCAATATTATTTATAGTATATCCATGATTCTCTAATAATACAGAAACTTCTTTTAATAACATTAAACTATCTGCATTTTTAAACTTAGCGTCAGTATCAGGAAAGTGTTTACCGATATCTCCTAGTCCTACAGCACCTAATAATGCGTCCATAATTGCATGGACTAGCACATCCGCATCCGAATGTCCCAACAATCCTTTTTCATAGGGTATATTAACTCCCCCAATAATTAATTTTCTGTCTTTTACTAAACGATGAACATCATATCCAATACCTACCCTCATTACAATCCCTCTCTTTTCATTAGTATATTCTCTGCGACAGTTAAATCTTCAGGTGTTGTGATTTTGATATTATCATAGTCCCCTTGTACAACATTGACAATCCCATCATTTTTTTCAACCATCATAGCATCATCAGTCACTTCTATACCTAATGTCCTTCCTTTTTCGTAGGCTTGTATAATTACTTCATATTTAAAGGTTTGGGGTGTTTGTACTGACCATAATCGTTTTCTATCCGGTGTGTCCGTTACTCTCATGTTTACATCAACAAGTTTAACAGTGTCTTTAACAGGAACTCCTACAATGACAGCATCTGCTTGTTGAGTCTTCTTAATACTTTCATCAATTATACGATCTGTAACAAAGGGTCTAGCACCATCATGAATCAGAACGACTTGACATTCCTTGTTAACCGCTAAAAGTCCTTGATATACAGAATCTTGCCTTTCTTTTCCTCCTGACACAATCGACGAAACTTTATTTATATTATATTTTTGTATAATATTCTCCTTACAGTACATTATTTCGGATTCAGGTACAACTAGAATTATTTCATTTATATTTATATTTTTTTCAAACACCTCTAATGTATGGGCAACTAAAGGTTTGCCATTTAAAGATATGTATTGTTTATTATAACCTTCTCCCATACGGGACCCTTTCCCCCCAGCTACTACTACAACTGAATTCACGTTTTTCCTCCTTTAAAAAGAATTTTCAACTTCCTTAAGATAAGTTTATCATAATTGGAGAAAATTTCATCCTCTATCTTGATAAATAGTGTATTGTTGCTACTAAAATCAGATATTCTTAGAATCACCAGCCTTCTAAAATAAAAACTCCTAGATTTTTTCTAGGAGTTTTTCGTTTACGCTGATTTATCAACCATAGATTTAGGTTTTGCAAAAATCATCCTGCCCGCAGCGGTTTGTAGTACACTAGTCACTAAAACTTCAATATCTTGACCAATATATTTTTTGCCACCTTCGACAACGATCATTGTACCATCATCTAAATAAGCTAAACCTTGACCGGATTCTTTTCCATCCTTAATTACTTGAACTTGCATTTCTTCCCCAGGTAATACAACTGGTTTTATAGCATTAGCTAGCTCATTAATATTCAAGACATGTACACCTTGAAATTCAGCAACTTTATTTAAATTATAATCATTTGTTAATACTTTGCCATTAATTGTTTGGGCTAACTTTAATAATTTTGAATCAACTTCCTGAATATCTTCAAAGTCTAGTGTATGGACCTTAACCTCTATATTTAATTCTTTTTGCATTAGGTTTAATATATCCAGTCCTCGTCTACCTCGATTTCTTTTAATCGCTAGAGAAGAATCAGCAATTTGTTGTAGCTCTTTTAGCACAAACTCCGGCACTACAAGAGGGCCTTCTATAAATCCAGTTTTACAAATATCTGCTATTCTACCATCAATAATTACACTTGTATCCAAAATTTTCGGGGATAGGTTATTTACTAATGTACCATCTCTCTCCTTTAATGGTGCTCTTCTTAACATATTGGGTATATTCATAATCTCATCTGTCTTTTTAGTGGAAATAGTAATCCCTAAATAACCCATAAATATATAAATAACCGTCGATAAAACAGTCCCTATAGGCGTTGGTGTATTATTAAGTAATTGACTAATTAAATGAGCAATTATAAGTCCCACAATCAAACCAACAGACCCTAGTATAATGCTTGTAATTGGTACATTTGCTAATTCATTTTCAATCCAAGTGGCAACATCTCTCCCTTTTTTGATTAGCCAAGGAGAAGCTAGAAATAGTAATATTCCTCCTGCTAAGGAAGATAGAATAATTCCAATAATATAAGTAATACCAGTAAAACTTTCAAACAAATTGTTCACATAAAAATAAATAATGTATCCTGTAAATGCACCTAAAACCGTTAATACTCCTCTTACAAATCGGTTTATCATTATTTCACCTCCATTTCACAATTATTCCCATACTCTGTTATTTTAAATCAAATTATATGAAAAAATAGTAAAAACTTATTTTCGTCTATTATAACATACTCTTTTCATAATTTACCTTTGGAATTATATGAGGATTTAACCTAATTTCATTTTTAAATTGAATCTTAAGTATACATAGTACTCATCGCGAGTACGGTTGATTTGTGTGTATGTTAACTCTAGTTAACCATGAAATCACCTTAGCCTAGCGTTTTATATAAATCTAAAAAAATAAAGCCTCTATTAGAGGCAATTAATTATTTTACTGATTCTTCAATTAAATCTAAAGCGCGATCTTCATTTATATTAGATACAAGAATAATTTCACTTAAAAGTATCTGCTTTGCATTATTTAATATTTTCTTTTCACCCGTAGATAGTGCTTTTTCTCGATCTCTTAAAGTTAAGTTTCTAACAACTTCAGCTACTTCATAAATATTTCCACTTTTAATTGTATCCATGTTTGCTCTATATCTTCTATTCCAGTTTAAGGGCATTTTCGTTTCATCTGCGGCTAAAATTGCAAAAATATCATCAACCTCTTGTTGTGTAACAACAGGTCTGATCCCCACTTCTTCCATATTATCTAGAGGTATCATTACCTTCATATTGCTCAAAGGCATTTTCATTACATAATATTTTTTAATTTCACCTAATATTTCTCTTTCTTCAATTGCTTCTATAACACCCGCACCATGTACTGGGTACGCAATTTTATCTCCGATATTAAACATGTTGCCCCTCCTATTCCAATGTAATCCTTTAGTTACATTATACACAATTATTGGCACCATGTCAAATAAATTATAATTCTATCATAGTAAAACGCTTATTGTCAACGAATTTTTTGTCTATTTTTATCTAATACTTCTACGGTTTTTCCTTCATACTATAATTGACAATTGTTATATAAAAAAAGTATAATTATATTAGACACACTCGTTATAGGGGGTTTTTTATGAAGCAATTATGTTTGGAAGAATTTCAAGAAAAAGTGGATAACGTTCTTTTAAGGCACAGAAGTGCTTTAGATATTTTAACAAAAATGCAGGAAAGTAACGCTAAAATTAATCGTGCCGTTGCTAAGTCATCTACTTACTGTGGATGTACTGAAATAGCTGGAAAAAAACAAGAGATTCCTGCTGATGTAACCTTTTCTGAATCAAAAGATTATATTTCAGACCATATGTCAGGTAGTTTATGTGAAATGTGCCGTGAAAAAGTTGAGCAGGAAATTGCTAATCACTTTTTCTATTTAGCTGCTCTTTGCAACTTACTAAACACGGACTTAGACAGTCTTCTTAAGGACTACTACAATAATCAATTGAAAACTTTAGGTAAGTATGGACTTCTATAAAAAAAGTGGCAGAAATTGCCACTTTTTTTAGGTATATATTAACTTGTTTACTTCCATAATATTTCGCTCTAATGCAATAGTAAATCCAAGGCCTCTCGCAATGTTGTCACCCTTATTAGTTTCATTTGTGAATTTTTATCCACCTTTTCTTTTGTTTTGCTAGGTACTATGCAACTTTTAAATCCCATTTTTTCCGCTTCCTTTATAAGCTTCTCCATATGTGTAACAGGCCTAATTTCTCCTGTTAAACTCACTTCTCCTATAGCAATAATTTCTCCGGATGTTATAGGTATCCCCCTTACACTTGAGAATATAGCCATAGCTATGCCCAAGTCTCCAGATGTTCCTTCTAATTTAAGTCCTCCTACAACATTTATATAAATATCCTGGTTGCTCAGAGGGAGTCCTACTTTTTTTTCTAAAACAGCTATTACTAAATTTAGTCGATTAGCGTCAACTCCAATAGTTGTTCGCCTTGGAAATCCAGCATTTGAATTAGTGACCAATGCCTGTATTTCAACCAATAGTGGTCTTGTGCCTTCCACAGTTCCAACAACTACAGATCCCTCAGCCTTTTGAGTAAGGGTCTCAAGAAAAATAGCTGATGGATTGGAAACTTCAACCAAACCTTCCTGTCTCATTTCAAAAACCCCTATTTCACTAGTAGTACCAAATCGATTTTTCAATGCACGTAGTATCCTAAATTCTTGTGTTCTTTCCCCCTCGAAATGTAGTACCGTATCAACCATATGTTCTAGAACTCTGGGCCCTGCTAACTCCCCCTGTTTTGTTACATGAGCAACTAGAAAAATTGGAATATTTCTAGACTTTCCAATACGCATTAGATTGTTCACACTTTCTTTAACTTGTGAGACACTCCCCGGCGCAGCACTTAATTCTTCTTTAAACAAGGTTTGAACAGAATCAACAATTAAAAACATGGGCTTTAGATCATCTATGAATTTCTCTATGTTGTTAATATTGGTTTCTGAAACTATGTAAAGCTTGTCCCCCAATGTGTTTAATCTTTCTGCACGCATTTTTATTTGTTCTTCTGATTCCTCTCCAGACACATATAGTGTTGTTCCATGCATATTTGCAATTGCACTACCTGCCTGGAGAATCAATGTGGATTTTCCAATCCCTGGTTCTCCGGAAATTAGTGTCAACGAACCTTTAACTAATCCTCCCCCCAAAACACGATTAAGCTCAGAAATCTGCGTATCGTATCTTTTATATGCACCAATCTCAACTTCTTTTATGGGCTGCGGGGATGCACCGCCTTTAATAGTGGTCGATCTTTTAAAGGATTTATTGCTTTCTACTATTTCCTCCTCCATTGTATTCCATTGTTTACAACCAGGACACATGCCAAACCATTTAGGACTTTCATAGCCGCATTGTTGACACATAAACTTTGTTTTTACTTTTGCCACAAATATCACCTATTTTTCTTATATTTATTTAAACTTTTTACACTTTTATTTAGCATTTATATAAAGTCTATTGTAATACTTACACCCATTGACACTTTATGCAGGTTAAAAAAATTATACCATATTTATCGTTTAAATATAAAGAACCTATATAAATAGACTTTTTATACATATCTATCTTATAGGTTCTTTATTGTCTCTATTTTTTACTAAATGTCAACGTTTCTTTTTCTTTGTCTAAATCAATATAAACTTGATCCCCTTTTGTTATTTCCGTTTTTAACAATTCTTCTGACAAGGGGTCTTCTACCATTTTTTGAATTGCCCTTTGTAATGGTCTTGCGCCAAACTGAGTATCGTAACCTTCTTCAGCAATGAATTTTTTTGCTTCGCTGCTTATTTCTAGTTTTATATCCATTTCTTTAACCAGTCTATTTACAAGCTGAGTCAACATTAAATCTACAATTTTAGTAATATCTTCTTTTTCCAAAGCATGGAATACAATTGTATCATCAATTCTATTTAAGAACTCGGGTCTGAAGGTTCTTTTTAATTCATCCATCACGTTTTCTTTCATTTTATCATATTCACTTTGTGCAAGTTGCGTCTCATTTGTCGCAAAACCTAGGGTTCTCTGCTTTTTAATTGTATGGGCTCCTACATTTGAAGTCATTACAATAATTGTGTTTTTGAAACTTACGGTTCTACCTTTCGCATCGGTTAACCTGCCATCATCTAATATTTGTAGCAGTGCATTGAAAACATCCGGATGGGCTTTTTCTATCTCGTCGAATAATATAACTGAATAGGGTCTTCTTCTTATTTTTTCTGTTAATTGACCACCTTCGTCGTATCCTACATATCCTGGTGGTGAACCAATTAATTTAGAAACCGTGTGTTTTTCCATAAACTCCGACATATCTACCCTAATCATTGCATTTTCATCACCAAACATTGCTTCTGCTATTGCTTTAGATAACTCCGTCTTACCTACACCAGTGGGTCCGAGAAAGATAAATGAACCAATCGGTTTCTTTGGATCTTTCAATCCTACTCTGGCTCTTCGTATCGCTCTTGAAACTGATTTTACCGCCTCTTTTTGACCGATAACGCGACTGTGCAAAATTTCTTCCATTTTCAGTAGTCTCTCTGACTCTTCCTCTTTAATTTTAGTAACAGGAATTCCAGTCCATTCTCCTACTACCTCTGCAATTCGATCTTCTGTAACCAGCGCATCAGTTGATTGATTCTTGTTTTTCCAAGCATTTTGTTCTTTATCTAGAACTTCATTTAAGCTTTTTTCTTCATCTCTAATTTTTGCTGCTCTTTCATAATCTTGTAAACTAATCGCTTCTTCTTTTTCTTTTGATAATTGTTCTAATTTTTCTTCTAACTCTTTAAGATTAGGTGGTGCTGTAAATATAGATAATCTTACTTTTGATGCCGTCTCATCAATAAGGTCAATTGCTTTGTCCGGCAGTTGCCGGTCTGCTATATATCTATGGGATAACTCTGCCGCAGCTTTTAGTGCATCATCGGTTATTTTAATTCTATGGTGTGCTTCGTATTTATCTCTAATACCTAAAAGTATTTTTATTGTATCCTCTACAGTTGGTTCATCTATTATAATAGGTTGGAATCGCCTTTCTAGTGCAGCATCTTTTTCAATATGTTTCTTATACTCATCTAGTGTTGTTGCACCAATTGTTTGCAGTTCCCCTCTAGCAAGAGCAGGTTTTAAAATATTAGCAGCATCAACAGAGCCTTCTCCTGCTCCAGCACCTACAATTGTGTGTAATTCATCGATAAATAAAATAACATCTTGGGCCTGACTTAGCTCATTCATTATTTTTTTAAGTCTTTCTTCAAACTCACCTCGGTATTTTGCTCCGGCTAACAGAGCCGCTATATCTAAGGAAACAACGCGCTTTTCCTTTAAGATCTCTGGAATATTTCCCTCTTCTATTCTTTGGGCAAGGCCTTCGGCTACAGCAGTTTTTCCAACACCTGGCTCACCTATTAAACATGGATTATTCTTTGTTCTTCTAGACAGTATTTGAATAACTCTTTGTATCTCCTTATCTCTACCAACAACAGGATCTACTTTACCCTCCCTTGCTAGTTGACTTAAATCCCGTCCGTATTGCTCTAGCACTGGGGTATTTTTCTTTGTTTTCGCTTCTTTATTTTGAGGGTAAAATTGACTTTTTCCCTGGTTTAGAGACTCCAGTATTTTTTCTCTAACTTTATCTAAATCTGCCCCAAGTTCTACTAGCACTTTAGCAGCGATTCCTTCCCCTTCTTTTATCATACCTAAAAGTAAATGTTCCGTCCCAACGTAATTATGTCCCATAGCCCTTGCTTCTAAAAAGCTAAGTTCGAAAACTTTTTTTACTCTAGGGGTAAAGCCTAATAAATTCCCTTGTTTCTCTGTTCCCCCAATCATTTTTCCTACTTTTTCTTGCACTTGTTTTGGTTCAATGGCCATATTTTTTAGTACTTTTACTGCAATGCCACCACCTTCATGAAGTAACCCTAAAAGTAGATGCTCTGTACCCACATAGTTTTGGCCATAATGTTGTGCAATCTCTTGGGCTAAAATAATTGCCTTATTTGCTCTTTCTGTAAATCGTCCTTCCATTTTTATAACCTCCCTATCTATAACATTTCTCTAATTAATTGTGATCTTTTAAAATCCCTTTCACTATCGGTCAATTCTTTGCCAAAATGCTTTTGTAAGCACCCTGGTTGGATTAATGCAATTAATTCGTTAAGCTTCTCAATAGAAATATCTTCTACCAAACCTAGGGCCATGCCAAGTTTTACATCAGAAATAAGTGTCATGGCTTCTTTCCTAGTCATTATTCTTGCATTTTTCAATATGCCATAGGATCTATATATTTTATCTTCTAACTCTAATTTCCTAGTCATCATTAGTTGTTCCCTAAGAGAGCGCTCATTTTGGATCACCTGTGTCGTTACATCTTTAATGTTTGATATAATTTCTTGTTCCGTAGCACCCAAGGTCACTTGATTGGAAAGCTGATATAAGTGTCCTAAAAAATCCGTACCCTCACCATATATTCCCCGAATAGCTAGCCCCACTTGTCCAGCGGCTTTAAGTACCCCTTGTATATGTCCTGTTAAGGTCAGTGCGGGTAAATGCAACATAACCGATACTCTGATACCGGTCCCTAGATTCGTTGGACATGCGGTTAAGTAACCTAATTGCTCTTCAAAGGCATACTTTATATTCTCCTCTAGTAAATCATCTAAGTTATTTGCCGTATCCCACGCTTCCTGTAATTGAAAACCGGGTAGTAAACACTGTATTCTAATATGGTCTTCTTCATTAATTAGTATACTTAGGGTTTCCTCGGTGTTTAGAAGAACACTGGCAATGCCTGTATTTTTTATAAGATCAGGGCTTACTAAATGTCTTTCTAATAAATTTAGTTGTTCTAATTCATCAATCCCATCCATCCCTATCAGTTTAAAGTCCTTTTCAAAGGATTCATTCCCTAATCGAACAGTATTAAAAACTGTATCCGTAATTTCCTTCGCCTCTTCACTATTTAGTTGATGCGGGAAAGATTTACCTTCAAAGTTTCTAGCCAACCTAACTCTTGTACTAAGTACGATATCTGACTGGGGTCCAGCTTCTTTTATCCACTTTGCCATATCATTCCCTCCTCCTACATATCCTTAATTCTTGCTTCCAAGGCCTTAATTTCATCCCTGAGACCAACGGCTTTTTCGAATTCCTGCTTTTTAACCGCTTCATCTAATGCTAATTTTAAATGTTTTACTTCCCTTTTTAATTGAATAATCCCTCCGGATCTTTTAGGTATCTTTCCGGTATGTGCAGCGTTCCCATGTATCCGCCTTACTAAATGATTTAGTTTATCTTTAAATTCAACGTAACAATGGTTACAACCTAATTTTCCAGCTTCTTTGAAATTTTGATAAGATGTATTACATTTACTGCATACTAAACCATACCCCTTGTTTCCCTCGGTATAGCCCATTTCTGTGTTAATATCTAAAAGACCAGCTAAAAAGTTGTGAATCGAGAAGGAATCTTGAAAGCTCTTGCTCTGCTTATCCTTTGCACATACATCACATAGATGCATTTCAGCCTTTCTTCCTTGAACAACCTTGGTTAAATGAACAGTGGCTTGATTTTTATTACACTCTTGACACAACAAAATAACCCCTCCTATTCCAATACGACAGCTATAATACTTTTCATGATTTTTGCCCTTAGTTTATCCTTTATATTTAAAGGTGTGCTAATTACTTGATCATCGATGGCTGCTTTTATAATATTTAACTCCCTTACATTTATATGCTTTTGCTCATATAGATGCCGAAGTAACGCTTCCGCTTGATTTTTACTGATTTCACTTCCAATTTGATCACAAATTATTCTATATGCCTGAGCATTTGTATCTACCAATATCCTACTGATTCTAATATGACCTCCCCCACCTTTTTGACTATCGATACGATACCCTTGACCTAGGGTAAATCTAGTCGTTAAAACATAGCTTATTTGTGATGGGGCACAATCAAAATATTTTGCTAATTCATTTCGCTGTATTTCAACAGTTTGATAACTGCCTTCCTGAAACAATTCTTTAATAAATGCTTCTATTACATCACTCATCCTCGGCATTGATGACACCCCTTTTAGACTTTCTTTGACTTTTAAATTTATTATAAATAATTTTTTATTTTTTTTCAATACCTATTTAAATATATTTCCATAAAATAAGTTGTTTAAACCATTAATAAAAAAAGGTCGGTATCTAAATGAGTTATTAACATTTAGATACCGATCTTTTTTAAATAAGCATATCTTTTATATGTATTTATCTAAGGAAATTTCATATTTCCTCCATTGTTAATAGCCCCTTTTTTAAAACCACTTCTTTTTATTCTGTTTCCTTTTCTCCTTTTCTGCCCGTTCTTCCTCTATAACTTCGTCCCAATCTAACTTTGGTATATCATTTCTAAAAACCTTTTGTATTTCTATACCAATATATATAAAACCTATCCCAAGCGCGATCAATCTAACTTCTTCAATAATTATTCTTTGAGTGTCTATTATAGTGTCTATTATTATGTAAGTCATGCATAGTACATTAAAAATACCCATAAGCAGAAAGCCCCATGAACCAAAGTATATACTTATACACACCTTATATTTATCTGTTTGTTTATGTTCTTTTGTCAAATGTTTAGCCCATTTCATCTGTTAACCCCTCCTTCTCCTTCTCCAAGCTTGGATTGCATCGTAGGTAGCAATTCCGGTACCAACTACGGCTCCACCAGCCACAGCATAAGGGGCCCATACTGGCGCCGTTACTGCCCCAGCAACTAAACCAACAGCCATTGCTCCCCCAGCTAATATCTTTCCTGCTCCTCTTCTTCTTTTTCCTCTATTAAAATCATTTATCCCATCTAATACGTTTAATGCTGCACCAACTACGGCAGTTCTTCTTAAAAATCTACTTGATATAGTTACTGCTGATGTTTTTGTAACTCCTTTTAGTCTGCCAAAAAGATCTATTCCCGCAGCAAAAGCACCTGTAGTCGCCATTACTGTTTCGCGATATCGACAGAGCTTGTTTTTTAAAACCTTATAAGTAAGGAGTTGGCTTAGCCAACTCCTATAGACCTTCTTTCTTCAATAAGTACCACTTATATAAATTCAAAGGGATACCTATTAAAAATATATAAGAGGAAAAAACGAAAACTAAACCGCCTATTGTGAGTGCTAAATCTGGAACAAATAAGTAAATGATCCTTCCTGCAATTGCTCCTATAGTAGCTACCATCACTGGAAATATTATTTCATTTCCGCCTGAGTTAGTTACCCAGATTAATATTTTTTCTCTATTTAAAATAATTAAAATTAAATTTATTCCATATGTCACCCCTATTATTACAATTGACTTTAGATTTAATTGATTCATTGCTTGTAAACCTAAAACTAAAAAGTTTAGTGTGATTAGAGTATTACTAAAAGACATATAAGAAAATAAAGTAATTCTAAACCTTTGTGCAAAAACAAACAATAAAACACTTAACAAAGTATACGGAATAAAAATAATTTTATTAAAAGAAATCCACTCACTTGGAGATGGAGGTATAAAAAGTAGAAAAAATACAGGAAATAAGCTGCTAACAAATAAACAGGGTATTAACTTTCTAATTTCAGTAGGCTCAAAAATTTTAAGTTTTAATTCATACCTTTGATTTTTGACAACTATACATGAATCTAGCTTTTCTTCTATAATCTTATGCATTGTTCATCACCTTCCTACCTTGCTCTGAATCGACCGAAAAATGAATTCACTTGATTTATAGCAGGTTTTCTTATAGTTGCATTAGCTATTAAGCCTGCACTTAAGCCTACTACCGCTCCAAATATAGTGCCGACTCCTGGAGCAAAAGAACCTGCCATAGCACCGGCTATCATAGCACCTGCAACAGATGAGCCCACTGTAATGCCTGCATCTACTGTTACTGCCGCTGCAAATTCTCTGCCATATCCAACATTCCTTCTAGAGATAAAGGTAAAAACAAAAAGCAGCCAAAATGATTCAGGCTGCTTTAGGGTAACAGTGATATTAATTTTGCGGTAACTGTGGTGTCGGTACTTGTAACCTATTCGGCAACCCAACCATCATAGCAGAAGATCTACCTTAGACCTGTGGCTTTGCGCCCCCGCTTTTCAGCAGGTTTGCCTTTTTCTTTTTATAGTTTTAAAATTATCATGCAATTTTATTGACCTATACCATATTTGACAAATTATTTAAAAATCCTTCAATTAATTAGTAATTTTTTAAATATATACCAATAGTTTTATTTTTATTTATTCCTATTATTTCCATAATTTGTAGATTCCTTTGCCTTTAATCTTTTATTATTACTACTCTTTTTATGTCAAAATATTTTCCATATATGATGGTATAAAAGTTACTGTCCTCTATTTGTATTTATTCTAAATGATTTTTCGTTATAAGTTTAAAAAGACCTTAAGGAATTAATATCCCTTAAGATCTTAAAAAACTAATTTCAATTCACAAATATTATATAACTCACTATCATAGAACTATTTTTTCAACCTCAACTTCACTAACCCCTGCTTTATTTAACCGCAACCTTATTTCCTTTTGATTTTCAATCGGACAGTGTAAGAATATATGAAATGGAGTAGGGGGAGTTCCAAATTCATCAAATTCTCTACCGTTAGCCCATTCCCTCGCTGCGTTATGCAATAATTTAATTACTGCTTCTAGTACTTTTGCATTATCAACTAGAAGAAGATGAGCATTGCTCACAAATAAGCCATATCCATCTGCCTCAATCCATTCTAAATCATTTAAACACTCGTCAAAGGCCGAAAGGTTGTACCCAAAATAATCCGGAAATTGCAAAACCCTAGAAAATTCATCATAAAAATCATTTGTCGTTTTACAACTATCACCCTTAATAAGATTTGAAACAACTGTTGATTTATAAGTAACTTGTCTGTACTTTAAAAACTCAATAAATTCTGTTTCCGCTCCCACCACTACATGAAAATATGGTTCATTTAACCTTAATAACAAATTAACACCCCAATTACATTATTTTATTCGAGTAAAAGTTTTATAATGATCATTAGTATACCACGCTGATCCATCTTTTCCTATAACTACCCTTTCTCCGCCCCTATTTTGCCCTTTTATATATCGATTAACATCATATTCTCTGTATGTTGTTTTTTTTGGTAGAACCTGACCACCACCCCTACCATCATTTTTAAACACTCTGCCACCTTTATAACCCCACCCCTGGGAGCTACACCTCTATTTTTTTGTATTTGATTAACTATATTTTAGCCTTTTGGGGAACACTAACATTACCTCCTACATTCCCGCCTATACCCCTTAAAGACCTAACTCCACTAGCTACACCACCAAACAGCACATTCCCACCGGCATAAAAAGCTGCTGTATCCAAAGCGGCCCCTGATACATTTGGACTTATACCAGTTCTATTATATATATTAGCTTGATAGTTAGCTTTCGCATATCTGTATCTTTTCCCCCATGAATTGATAGCTGCTTTTCCAACTACTAAACCTCTCTGCCAAAAATTATCTGCACTGTTGTACTGTTGTCTTAATGCATCTTCTCTAGCTGCTTCTTTCGAGGGGTCGTAAAGAATTATTGTATTGCTCGCCCCACCTGAAGGCCTTCTTCCTGCACCACTATTAAAGCTATCCCTTCGCTCTTCTCTCGTTGGGGGTGGGGGACTGCCTCCACCTCCTCCGCCTCCTGAGCTAAGCGCATCCATCAGAGCCCCATGGTGTAATTGGGACGGCGACTTTTTACTCCATTATATACCAAACTTATGTTATTTATTTTCATTTTTTTGTCGTATTGGTTTATTTAAAACAGATTTGTACACACGAGGAACACACGATAACTGTACTAGACCCTATATAGTGTACATGTAAGGGACGGTTATGTATACTACTTATAAGGGGAGATGATACGGATGA
>NZ_JAVKGO010000015.1:0-42030 GCF_031432315.1 Serpentinicella sp. ANB-PHB4 | reverse complement strand
ATACTAAAATAGGCTCTAATGTAATAATGGAGCGGGATTAAATATAATCCCACCCCAACTATTGACAAAGAGCCAAATAAATAGCAATACAAGAAAACTTATCATGATTCTTGTATTGCTATTAAACATAATTAAAGCCTAGCCATCAATAAAGCGAACAAAATGATTTTTCACTTCTTCAAACTTATCCGTTAAAGGGGCATGGCCTGCATCATCAATTACAGCAAGTTCAGCAAGCTCTCCTAGATTTTCTTTTGTATATAATGCATCCTTGAGTGGTACGACTAAATCCTCTTTACCATGAATGATCAATGTTGGAATATTAATTCTTTCAACTAGACCATTACCTTCAACAACTTCATTATGTTCCTTTGAGATATTAAAATGCGTTAGTGCGTAATAAACATCTACATTATTTCTTTGATTCAACATTTCTTCTAAATAGCCATCGTAACGTTCAGCTGGGGGTTGATTTAAATTATAAATGACGTTATCCCAGATTTTCTTAAAAAACTGTTTATCACCATTTTTCTGTGCATTCAATAAAGGTTGAATCTGTTGCGTGTCAGCATGCATCTCTTCTCGGGTAATAAAATAACCAGGTTCATTACTTTTTCTGTTTGATGGTTTCTTATATATTTTAAGCCCCTTAATGCCAACAGATTGAAACAAAATTAATTTCTTAGCAACATTAGGATAATTAATAACGTACTCCATGGATACACCACCACCGGTTGACCACCCAGCTAAAGTAAAGTTTTTTAGTTTAAGGCTTTGAATAAATAAATGCAGGTCATGGGCAAAGTCTCTAAGACACGAAATGGGTTTATTATAAGAAGACATACCAAAACCTCTTAAATCAAGTGCATAAATTTTATATTTTGGGGCTAATTCCTCCATAAGAATATCCCAGTGTCTTGATGAGGATAAATTTCCGTGAACAAGTACAAGGGTTTCAGGTCCAGATCCACATTCACGATAACCTAATATTTCACCGTTTGATAATTCTATTGTACAAGGTTGTATATTATTCAACATAGTCTCACTCCTTAGATGTGTTTTTGTAAAAAACATGCAAGAAGTAAGCCAATGAAATTAATCACCTAGTAGAATACTCAAGTCAAGTAGTTCTCGTTGAAGGTCTAAAAGTTTATTTTTTATTTTGTCATAATCCTTATCAAGTAGTTCTGGATTCCAAAAGCGATCAGTTTTTAAAACTAGACTTTCAAATTGTTCGTAAACTTTTTGTAGTTCTTCTTTAATATTTTCTTTTCTTTGAACTGGTTCTAATATCTCTCTGGAAAATTCAGTAGATCCATTAGAAATCTGATAGACATAGCCAATGTTGGGAGTAATTGTTTTAATATTAAACCTTTCCCGTAGCATCTTTGCAAGCGTCTCTGTAGATGCTTCCTCACCATGCACTAAGAAAATTCTTTTTGGTTTTCTTTTTATCTTATCAACCCAACTGAGTAATTCTTGTTGATCCGCATGCCCTGAGAAGCCTTCGATCGTATGTATATTTGCAAGTACAACAATTTCTTCACCCAGTAATTTTACTTTTTTAACCCCTTCTTGAAGAAGTCGTCCTAAGGTGCCATTGGCTTGGTAACCCACAAAAACAACACTATTATTTGCTTTCCATAAGTTGTGTTTCAAATGATGACGAACACGACCGGCGGTACACATACCACTTGCAGAAATTACAACCTTTGGGTAATTAGTATCATTCAGACGCATAGATTCCTCATGGCTTTTAATAAAGTATAAGTTCTCAAAGGAAAAAGGATTATCACCCTTTAAGATCATTTGACGGGTTTCATCATTAAAACAGTAAGCATTTTCTTTAAATACTTCTGTTGCAGCCGTTGCCATAGGACTATCAATATATATTGGAATTTTCATATGGGCTTCAAGATCTTTTTTGTATTCATAATATTTATTTAGTTCGTAAATTAGTTCTTGAGTACGGCCAACAGCAAAAGAAGGAATGATTACGGAGCCACCCCTTAAGACTGTCTCATTAATAATGTCCATCAGTTTTTCGGTTCTTTTTTCACGGTTCTCGTGTAATCTATTTCCATAAGTTGACTCCATTATAAGATAATCCGCATCTTCGATGATCTCTGGATTTTTAATTAAAGGTTTATCTGTCATACCTAAATCACCGGTAAAAACAATTTTTGTTGTACTTTTATTTTCAGTAATCCATATCTCAATAATAGAAGAACCTAGTATATGACCTGCATCTCTAAAACGAACTGAAATGTCTTCGTTAACACTTATTTTTTGATTATAAAGAGCCGATTCAAAGTACCTTAAACTTGCCTCAGCTTCTTCAACTGAATATAAAGGAGAGATTAATGGTTTACCGGCACGCTTACGTTTCCTATTTTCCCAATTCACATCGGATTCTTGGATATGAGCACTGTCAACAAGCATAATTTCAGACAATTCCTTCGTTGCCTTCGTGCATAGAATTTTTCCATTAAAACCTTCTTTTACGAGTTTAGGAATACGACCACTGTGATCAATATGAGAGTGACTTAAAAAGAGGTAGTCGATATCTTTTGGCTCAAATTCAAAGGGGAGTTGATTTAACGACTCTAGTTCCTCACTGCCTTGAAATAAACCACAGTCTAATAAAACATTGTACTTATCTGTTGTTATTAGGATGTTGGAACCGGTAACGACTTTTGAAGCACCTAAAAAATGTATTTTCATAGTTGACCCTCCTAATATAAGTATATTTATTTTATACCCAAAAACACTTTATATCATATAAACTATTTTTAAAATCATATTAAAATACTAATTGAACAAAATATTATAAGATTTATTAATAAAATTTTTTTTGGTCAAAAATTTAAAAGGTAAAATTGTCCTATTTTAGAACGAAAAGAAAAATATATGATATAATAGTAAGCAAGATATTATTCATTGAAGTAGAAAGTGGTGATTACATGATTTCTTCTTTAGATCTCATAGTTAGATTAGTAGTAGCATCGCTTCTTGGTGGTCTTATAGGTTTTGAGAGAGAAGTAAATAATAGACCTGCCGGGTTTCGTACGCATATATTAGTTACTTTAGGATCTTGTTTGATTATGATCCTTTCTATATACGGTTTTGTGGGTTTGGGACCAGAAGGTAAAGGTGGTGAACCAGCTAGATTAGCTGCGCAAGTAGTAAGTGGTATTGGGTTCCTTGGTGCAGGTACCATCATGAGAGAAGGAATGAATGTTCGAGGGCTCACAACTGCAGCAAGTATCTGGATCAGCGGAGGGATTGGTTTAGCAATAGGCGCGGGATTTTATGTGGCAGCTGTTGTTACAACATTACTTTCATTAGCCTCATTGACAAGTGTGCAGTTAACGAATAAACGGCTTTCAAAAATGAAACGTTATTCCGAAGTAGAAATTAAAGGGATTGGTCGACCGGGATTAGTTGGCGAAATTGGAATGGTTTTCGGGAAACACTATATAAGCATAAAAAATATCCAACTAGAAAATTATGCAACATCGGAAGAAGATATGTATGAAGAAAGTATTCAAATAAATTTTTACATTATTACACCTGTAAAACTTGAAAAACATAAAGTATGCAACGATTTAGGTAAAATTAAGGGTTTAAATTCAGTAGTATGGGACGATGTAAAAGTTATAAATCACAAATAAAAAAATACTCTCATAGGGAGTATTTTTTTTTGCATATATGTGTGTGATAAAAATACAAAATCTGATTATTTAGATAAATAATTGAATTATTTATTGACATAGCATTATTTGGTATTGTAAAATGAAGATAACATCGAATGTGTCATAAATGTCGATGGTTAATTACATATATTAATGAAATTATAAAAAAAAGGAGGAATACATATGGCAAAAAGAAAGAACATGAAGTGGAAAGTTGCACTGACATTAGTATTAACATTTATGTTAGCAATAGGAGGTGTGCTCCCAGGTGCGTCGTTAGAAGCTGATGCCTTTCATTATACTGAGGCAAAGATGTATCCACTACATTTATTAAATTCTTATGAAACTAGTGTAACTTATGGACTTGCGCCAGGAACTGTTATGGTTATGTATCCGGGAAGTAATAGAACAGTATATACATACTCATGGGCTGAATATTTAGTAAGAACTAATCAAGTAGGAACTGTGGTTATGGCTGGTGTAGGAAGTAGTTCTACTGGTACTGCTGCAATGGCAAAACAAGTAGCAAACGAACTGGGTCAACCTGTAGCTGGGATTGTTTCAGGTTGGGGAGATTCGACTATTTGGTATTATGGACCACAAGGATATTATGTAGGACGTCCAAATAATATTGATGGTACATATTATAGTAATGCAGCATCTTATAAACTGTATTTATTGTATCGTAATGGTGCACGCCCTCATAGAGTAGTTGGACACAGTAAAGGTAGTATGGATTCAGCAAACGCATTTTTCAGATTAAGAAATGAAGGAAGAAGTTGGATGTTGGGTCAAACTACATTTATCTCTTTAGGGATTGGCGTGAATAGCCCTAATGGACTAGCAAACTATAGAGGATATTTAGGTACTGAGGACAGTCTTGGATATGATAATACAACAAACTTTAATAATTTAATAATGGTAAATGGAAGCGATCACCACTTAAATGACAGGTATTCACAATACCTACCTTTAACTAGTGGTATGTTAGCTAGATAAATAGATAAATAAAATAATTTAAAAATCAAGACAGGATTCATATTGAATTCTGTCTTGATTTTTATTTATATAGTATAAAATGTCTAATCCTCAGTTAAATAGATTGATAAAAAGAGAAATAAAAGATAAACTATAGTTATACCAAATTTTACAAAGGGGATTAGAAAATGATTGATACAAAAATCCTTATTCTAAAAGAAAAAAATGTGATTGTAACTAAACCGATAAAAAATGTATTAAGAAATCATGGTTACGAAGTGGTAGATGAGACATGTATTAGCCACGAAGTAGAAAAAACCATACATAAATCAAGTCCTAATATTATTTTATTATATACCTCAGAAAAGGAACAGTTATCTGTAGAGGGATGTTTTAAAATTAAGGAGTATAGCAAAAAAATTGGAGCCAAAATTTTAACTATAGTCCATAATAATCAGCAGAAAAAGAAAATATTGATGGAAGCTGACATTGACGATTATTTAGTTGAACCATTTGATGATCATGAACTTATCTATAAAATAAAGAAGTTAGAAAAAGCAGTAAAATTACAGAAAAAATTAGAGCAGTCAAATCAAGCACTTGAAGAAAGTATTTCAACGATTAAAAAACAAAGAAAAGAACTGGATATTAACTTATCTTTAGCAGGGAAAATTCAAGAGGCTTTGATTCCAAAAACAATTGGAAACATACCAAATTGCTCTTTTGAATGGAACTTTCAGCCTTCAGGAAGAGTCGGAGGAGATATTTTTGATGTATTTATGCTAGATGAGGAACATATGGGGTTGTATATGATCGATGTTATGGGACATGGAATGGCATCTTCTATGCTTGCCGTTGCATTATCCGAGTTTTTGATTATTGATGTAGATAGAGGATCCCCTTTAAAAAAGAAAAAAGCGACACCGCCATACTACGAGATTGTATCACCAAAAGAGGTTATAAATTACTTAAATAAAAGGTTTCCCTATGCAAAATACAAACACTACTTTACTATCTTTTATATGATAATGAATGTTAAGACAGGGGAAGTAAATTATGTAAGGGCAGCGCATCCTGAGCCAATCTTAATCAAAAATAGTGGTGAGACCACTGTTTTAGATGCCTATGGAACACCAGTAGGTTTTGAGTTCTCTGAAGACTATGAAGAAAAAACCCTATATTTAGATTCAGGAGATAGCTTAATGATCTATACAGATGGATTATTAGAATTAGAAGATAAAAATGGACAAGTTTTTGAACAAGAAAATCTGATTAAATATTTACAAAAACAAATGACTGAAAACAGTTATCATTTAACTTCTGAACTAAATCAAATGGCAAGAAAAAATTTATTAACTGATGATTTAACAATTCTAGAGATGAAGTGGGTTAAATTTATCTAAATAAGGAAATTGCATAATTAAATTTACTGGAATAAATATAAAAAATATACCTTCCCTGCTTCGAATTTGTCGACTTGTTTTTTTATGATAAAATAAGTGATACAAGTCAACAAATGTGGCGCGACCTCAGGTGACATTTTTTATATTTATTCTTAAACCTTTATAGTGTAATTATGCAATTCTAACAAATGAGAAAATGACTTAATTATTAATAAGTTTTAAATTATGCAACTACGATATATCACTGAATTTATTTGATTGTTATTTACATAAACATCAAATTCATGTAAAATCACTATATTAAAAAGAGATAATTTATATAATAAATCAATTAAGGAGGACATTCATGAAAAAAAGTTTAGAAGAATTATTATCTGAGCCAATACTTTACACTTTTCCAGTATGGACTCATGAGAAAGAGACGCTTAAAAAGCTTCTTGAGGCACATCCATCCATACAGTTCGTATCTTTTGGAGCTATAGATTTAAGGGGAAATAACACCGATGAAAAAATACCGGTGTCAATATTCTTAGAAGACATTGACAATTTTTTAACAGAGGGTGTACAGACAGATGGATCAAGTGTTATGCTTCATGAAATCGCAACACTAAACAATGCAAAAGTTGATTTAAGACCAGATTTAGATGTGAACTGGTTTGTAGATTACAATTACGAACATATTTATGAAGAAACCGGACTACCAGTAGGAACATTACGCATACCAGCATTTCTAGAACATGATGGTAAAATGGTAGATTCAAGATCTGTTTTAAAAAGATCTATTAAATACTTTGAAGAAGAAATTAAAATGCTATTAAGAAGCAACCCTGAAATTTTAAAAGAGTATGGCATTTCATCCTTTGACGAAATCGATAAGGTAAATTTGACGACTGCAACTGAATTGGAATTTTGGGTTAGAACGCCTCAAGACAAAGCAAATGAAGAAAAACTAACAACCTCTGAGTCGCTTAAGGAACAGTACTGGAAACGAACAAAAGGGACCGTAAGAACAGCATTAGAAGCGTCTATTATGCTAATGGACAAGTATGGTGTAGAACCGGAAATGGGGCATAAAGAGGTCGGAGGAATTACTGCAAAAATTGGTGTTACCGGTAAGCTAAATCATGTTATGGAGCAGCTAGAAATTGATTGGAAATATGATGAGGCAATGCAAAGTGCAGATAATGAATTGTTTATACGAGAGTTAATTGATGAAGTTTTCGAACTACATGGCTTACAGGTTAAATTCCAAGCAAAACCTATTGAAGGTGTAGCTGGTAGTGGTGAACACACCCACATGGGCGTTAACGTAAAACTTAAAAATGGAAAGTACGTTAATATATTTGCGCCGCAAGATATGAAAAAAGATTTCCTTAGTGCTATGGGTTGGGGAGCTTTTATGGGGATGTTAAACAATTATGAGGTAATAAACCCTTTTGTTACCTCATCTAATGACGCATTTAACAGATTAAAGCCTGGTTTTGAAGCGCCGATCTGTACTGTTGGCTCAGTGGGACATGTGCCAGAAAATCCATCAAGAAATCGTACAGTATTAATTGGGTTAGTGAGAGATATGGGTAATCCATTAGCTACAAGATTTGAACTACGGTCACCAAACCCAACAACAAATACTTACTTAACAGTAGCTGCTTCATATCAAACCATGTTAGATGGAATAAAAGCAGCGGTAACAAGCAATATGGCTAGCAAACAACTTGAAGCAGAATTTTCAAAAAAAGCAGGGGAAGAGAAGTATTATTTAGATAATGAAAGACAATTTAGAAGTGAAGAAGATGTGTATGAATTGCCAGAAGAAGAGAGAAACAAATTATTTGGCACACCCCCGGCAACAGTGTGGCAAAATGTAAATGGATTTAGAAATAGTGAACACAAAAAACAAATATTACTAAAGGGTGGCGTTTTTACAGAGGCTATAATAAATTCATATATGATTGCAACAATAGATCAATGGGAAAAAGAATTAGTTGGGCGAATCATTATTAACAATATGAAGCTAATAAGAAATCTATGTAAATTACATGATACTGAAAATGTAACAGATCTAGATGTTGTTAATTGGGAAAAAATAAAAAATCTGAGAAATTACTTAATGAAGGATAGCTTAGAAAATAAATCTTTATTTACAAGAATAAGAGAAGCCGTAGAAATTCAGGACTATGATACTGCCTCAAGTCTTCAAATTGAAATGTCAGATAAAATTACTTGCCTAAAGCAACTGTATGCTGCCTACAGAAGAAATTTGCTTGAAGAAGTAAATGGTTATAGCGATACAGAGAGAATACATTAAATTATATAAATTGTATTTAAGATAGAGATACGTAGCGTATCTCTATCCTTTTTTATATAGTAGGAAAATTCTACTTTTCTACTATAAAAACAGGGTTTGTGGAGGATGAAATTTCCTGCGGTACTAGTAAGGTGCTCAGACAGTTTTGTTGTTATTGGGAAAACTTGGGTTTCCTAGCGAGAGTGGCGTGAGCCACTTATTTTAAATCTATTGATTTAACTTGTTTTTTTAGGGTATAATTACCATATAAATAAATTTAACTAAAAAATAGGGGGGAAATATATGTACATACGAAATGCACAAGAAAAAATTGAAACCGTAAAAAAAATGTTAGACGGAAGAAAGATTCAAGAAGAAAAAAATAACGAAAGAAAAAAAGGTATCACAAAGGGCTTAATAGCAGGAACGGTTATCGGTGGATTAGCCGGACTTTTCTTTGCGCCGGATAAAGGAGAAAACACTCGTAAAAAAACAAAAGAGGAGTTATCCAAAGTTAAAGATCAACTTCAAACCAATTTTGCTGAGGGGAAAGAAAAACTTACAGAAATATATGCTGATCAAAAAGAGATAGTAGAAGATAAACTAATTATCCTTAAAGATAAAGTAAGTGGGACATGTAATATATATAGTGATGAAGAAGTATGCACAATGGAAGATGAAGAAGAGAATAACTAATAAAGGTGGGTTATAATGGAGGTAACAGTTAATTTAAATACAATACTTTGGTTAATATTAACGGTACTTGGCGTTGGTGTTTTAGTCGTTATTTTTACAGCAGTTCAAAAATTGAATGAAACTTTAAAAATAGTACAAAATATTTTAACAAAAAATGAAGAAAATATAGATGAAAGTTTAAAGCGTATTCCAAATGTACTTTCAAATGTAGAAGAAATTACTACTGATGTAAATGAAGAAATGAAACATGTAAAAAATGCTTTTAAAAATATTGATGATACAGTAGAATATACAGCTTCAGCAGTACAAGGTGTAAACGAAGATATTATAGAACCAATCCGTGATCTGTTGGGAATCGTTAGTTTAATTGCTGATGTGTTTGGGAAACCTAAGAAAAAAGGAATTTTTAAAAAATAATAAATAAAGATAGTAAAAATGATCTACACAAACAGTGTAGATCATTTATTTTATAGATTAAGTGTTGTATACTAAATATGTATACAAAAAAAGCATTTGAGAAAATATTCTGAATAGTATATAATGAATAAATATACATATATTTTTATAAATATTAGATAGGAGTGGGAGTATGATTCGAGCGGGTATAATAGGCGCTACAGGATTTGTAGGAGCAGAACTAACAAGGTTAATAGCAAATCACCCTGAGGTAGATATTGCTTTTTTAGATTCAAGAACATATAAAGATAAAGAATTTGGGAAAGTTTATCCAAACATGTTAGACATTATAACTGAAAAATGTAGTACCGTAAATATGGAATATGATTTAGAAAATATTGACATTTTATTTTCAGCCTTACCCCATGGACTAAGCCAATCTGCTATTAAGCATGCTTTGTCAAAAGGGGTAAAAGTTATTGACTTATCAGCAGATTTTAGGATCGATGATGTGGATACATATGAAGCTTGGTACAAAGTAGCACATACCGCAAAAGAAGAACTAAAGGATGCGGTATATGGATTATGCGAAATTAATAGAGGGAAAATCCCGAATGCCAAATTAATCGCAAATCCAGGGTGTTATCCGACAAGTATTATATTAGCCTTATATCCTTTATTAAAAGAAAAAATAATAAGCGATCAAGATATACCAATAGCAGACTCAAAATCTGGAGTTTCAGGAGCAGGCAGAACACCTTCAGAAGGGAATCTATACGCATTGTGTAATGAAAACATGAAAGCCTATGGTATAGGAAGCCACAGACATACACCAGAAATTGAACAGGAACTATCAAAAGCTGCTGGTGGGGAAATGTTTATACAATTTACACCCCATTTAGCGCCAATGACCAGGGGCATCCTTAGTACAATCTACGTTAAAAATTTAAAAGGATTAGATTATGATGCAATAAAATCTGTTTACAGTAAATATTACGGGGAAGAACCCTTTGTAAGAATACTAGATAAAGATGTGTATCCTCAAACGAAAGCTGTATATGCATCGAACTATTGTGATATTGGATTTAAAGTAGATGAAAGAACAAAATCAATTATTATCGTTAGCGCCATTGACAATTTAGTAAAAGGTGCTGCAGGGCAAGCCATACAAAATATGAATATTATGTTTGGTATTGATGAAACAGAAGGGCTAAATCATGTTCCAATTTTGCCTTAAAGTGGGGGGATTTAAATGAAAAATTATAAAATAATAGAGGGCGATGTAACCTCTCCTAAAGGATATAAAGCAAGTGGAGTGCATACTGGCATAAAAAAGAAAATGAAAGATATGACTTTAATCCTTAGTGATGTTATGGCTAGTACAGCTGCCCTATTTACTACGAATAAAGTTTGTGCAGCGCCAGTTACGGTGTCACGGGAGCATATAAAAAACAAAAAAGCACAAGCAATTATTGTAAATAGTGGTAATGCTAATGCTTGTACCGGTGATCAAGGTCAAAAAGATGCCGAGAGCATGGCAGAAAAAACAGCAGAAGTGCTAAACATTCCAAAAGAAGCTGTTATTGTGTCTTCTACAGGGGTTATTGGTGTTAGTATGCCAATGGAAACCGTTATGAAGGGAATTGAAACCGCAGCAGATGCTTTAAGCTATAATGGGGGGCAAGACGCAGCGGAAGGAATACTAACGACAGATACTGGTAAAAAAAATGTTGCAGTAGAGGTTGAAATAGATGATAAAAAAGTAACAATAGGTGGTATCGCCAAAGGATCGGGAATGATACATCCTAATATGGCAACAATGCTAGCCTTTGTAACAACAGATGCAAATATAGATTCAGAATATTTAGATCAGCTACTAAAAGATGTAACGAAGGATACATACAATATGATTTCAGTTGATGGCGATACTAGTACAAATGATATGGTGTGTGCCATGGCAAACGGATTAGCTGAAAATGAAACAATAACAGCAAAACACAAGGATAAGGAAAAGTTCATTGAAGCATTTAAGTATGTACACGAATATCTAGCCAAATCTATTGTAAAAGATGGTGAAGGCGCAACAAAATTTATAGAAGTAACCGTAAAAAATAGTGCAACAAAAGAAGACGCAAGAAAATCAATAAAGAGTATTTTAAACTCCAGTCTTGTAAAGACAGCTATATTTGGTGAAGACGGAAACTGGGGAAGAATCGTTTGTGCCATAGGTTATTCAGAAGCTAATTTTACCATAGAAAATACAGATGTTACCCTTGAGAGTGAAGGTGGTCGTGTAACCATTTTTGAAAAAGGTCAAGGAACAGACTATGAAGAAGACGACGTAGCCGAAATATTAAAATACAAAGAAATAAAAATTTTAGTAGATTTTAATGAAGGGGATGAATCAGCAACAGGATGGGGCTGTGATTTATCTTATGACTATGTTAAAATAAATGGAGCGTATAGAACATAGGAGGAAGTAAAAATGGAGATGACACCCTGTCAAAAGGCAGACGTACTTATAGAGAGTCTGCCATATATAAAATCTTTTCATAATGAGACAATCGTTATTAAGTATGGTGGTAATGCCATGATTAATGAAGATCTAAAGAAAACAGTTATAAGAGATATTGTTCTTATGAAATACGTAGGCATGAATCCAGTTGTCGTACATGGCGGTGGACCAGAAATTACTGAAATGCTAAAAAAGTTAGGTAAAGAAACCAAATTTATAGATGGATTAAGAGTAACAGATGAAGAAACGATGTACATTACAGAAATGGTATTGACAGGTAAAATTAGCAATCAAATTGTTTCTTTATTTAATCAAAATGGGATTAAATCTATTGGTATAAATGGAAAAGACGGAAATACCATACAAGCAAAACAAAAAGATCCTACTTTAGGATTAGTGGGTAAAATAGAATCAATCGATACAGATTTAATCAATACAGTTATTGAAAAAGGTTATATACCTGTAATATCTCCTATAGGTATAGGAGAAAACAGCCAGTCTTTTAATATAAATGCAGACGAAGTTGCAGGGAACTTAGCCGCGGCCCTTAATGCAAAGAAGATAATACTTATGACAGATGTGCGCGGCGTGATGAAAGATGCAAACGACGTTGACAGTATTATACCCCGTATAAAATCAGATCAAATTATGGACTTAATTCATGGTGGCGTAATAAAGGGTGGTATGATACCAAAAATAAAATGCTGTCTTGAAGCTGTAACAAACGGTGTGGAGAGCGCTCATATTATTGATGGAAGAAAGCAACATTCTATACTATTAGAAATATTTACAGATGATGGTATTGGAACGATGATTACGGATGCATAAAGGAGGAAAACAAATGGATATTAATCAACTTGTACAAGACGGTCAAAACTATTTAATGAATACTTATAAAAGAATACCAATTGCTTTTTCCGAAGGGAAAGGATCCTATTTAAAAGATACAGAAGGAAATGAATATTTAGACATGGTCGGTGGTCTAGCAGTTAATGGACTAGGTCATTCCCATCCCAAAATTGTTGAAGCAATTAAGAATCAAGGAGAAAAGCTGCTTCATACTTCAAATTTATATTGGATTGAAAACCAAGTTAAATTAGGAAAAATGCTAGTAGAAAATTCTTTTGCCGACAAAGCTTTTTTTGCAAACAGTGGTGCTGAAGCGAATGAAGGTGCAATTAAGCTTGCGAGAAAGTATGCATATAAGAAATATGGTGAAGGAAAAAACGAAATTATTGCCATGTCCGGTGCATTTCACGGTAGAACAATGGCGACGTTGAGTATAACAGCAAATAAAAAATATCGTGAAGGCTATGCCCCTATTCCAGCAGGCTTTAAAGAAGCTACATTTAATGATATTAAATCCGTAGAAGCTGCCATTACTGAAAATACATGTGCAATTATGTTAGAACCAGTGCAAGGCGAGGGTGGCGTTACCCCAGCAGAACAGGAATTTTTAACAGCTGTAAGGAAAATATGTACAGAAAAAGACATTTTACTTATTTTTGATGAAGTTCAATGTGGTATAGGTCGAACAGGAAAACTTTTTGCTTACGAGGATTACGGTGTTATACCAGATATTATGACACTAGCAAAAGCCCTTGGCGCCGGTGTACCAATCGGTGCAGTAGTTGCTACAGATGAGGTAGCAAGTGCCTTTAATCCTGGTGACCACGGTACAACCTTTGGTGGCAATCCTTTCTCCTGTGGTGTAGGAGTCGCTGCAATGGAAACAATTATAGAAGAAAAACTTTGGGAAAATGCAGAAAAAATCGGCGAATACTTTTCAAATCAATTACAAAAGTTTGTTGACCAGTATGCTTGGGTGAAACAAGTGAAAGGCAAAGGGTTAATTAAAGGCTTAGAATTAGAGATTGAAGGAGCGCCAATTGTAGAAAGTGCATTTAAAAAAGGTGTGCTGATCAACTGTACATCAGGTACTGTACTAAGGTTTCTACCTGCTTTAACCATAACTGAAAAAGAAGTTGATCAAGTAATTAGTACATTATCGGATATATTTAAAGAAATAAAATAATAAATTTAGTTTTACGCTTTTATATAGCGTCCAATAGGGCGCTTTTTTTGTAAGAATTTGCATGAAAAAATACCACTTATTTTTGATTATATGCCACTCTCACAGGGTAAAGAATAAATAGATAAATACACTAGTTTTCTTCACACTTATTTGGAGGGATGACAATGGAACGTATTATTGATGAAAGAGTTGTGTTAGGTATAAGTGCTTGTAACATGGGGGCACCTATTAGATATAACCAAAAAGGCTGGGATAGACTTAGTAACCTAGGGAGAGAACAAGGGGATTTTATTTGGCATCCCGTATGCCCAGAGGTAATGGCCGGTCTTGGAGTACCAAGAGATACGATTAAAATCGTTGGAGGAAATGGCAACGATGTTTGGGAAGGAAATGCTAGAGTTAGAAGTAGTAGTGCAAGAGACGTAACAGAAGAACTAAAAGAAGCTTCCTTACAAACTTTAGACCTACTTAAAAAAGTCAATGCTGTAGGCTATGTTTACATGGAAGGTAGTCCCACATGTGGCGTTGAAAGAACCACTTTAAAAGGAAGAAGTGCAGGCAAGCCACCGGGAGTATTTGGTGCTTTACTAATTAAAGAAGGTTTTTTCCTAATACCAGCTTTAGATTTAGAAAGTCCAATTAAGTGGTGGGATTGGCGAAGACGACTACACGCTTTTGTATGGGTGAAAAAACAAGAAATCAGAAACAAACAAGATTTATATAATTTTTGGTACACAGTGAAGTTTTTATGCCAAGAGCTAGCACCTAAAGCAGCAAAACAAATTGGAAAAGACCTTGCAAACCTACCAAAAGGGTTTGATGCTAATATAGCAGAAAATATAAAAAATGAGGTTACAACCATTTTAAGAAAGCCTTCAACGTTACCTAGAATAAAACAGCGTTTATGGAAAAGCTATGTATACTATAAACAAAAGTTTAATGAAGAGATAGATTTAATCAAACGACCAGAAACAGATCGTGGAATGACCCGTATCGCACAGGAACTAATACTTTTAGAAAGAGAAGCTTTCGAAAAAGGAACATTTTTCTCCTCGGCACCAATTTTGTACAGAGACAAACAGAGAATAGCAAAAATGCTGCAAAAGAAAAAGCACTAGCCAAAGCTAGTGCTTTTCATTATGGTATTTTTTCATAATTACTAAATATTATTTTTAACATGTGTTTGAAACTTTTCTTGTAGATCAGCGTTTTCTTTGAAAAAATCAATTAATAAAGTCAGTTTTTTTAGCGTATCAATATTAATATTGTGTTCCAATGTTTCAGTTTGAGAAAGTAAGTGCTCATCTATTGTCAAAAGTCTTAAAAAGTCCTTAATCGTATTATGTCTATACAGTAAAAATGCACCTATTGATTTGCCCTTTTCAGTTAAACGAATAACCCCATACTTTTCGTAGTTTAGCAAACCTAAACGAGTAAGTTTTTGAACCATTTTTGAGACAGACGGAGCTTGAACATTTAACTGCTCAGCTAAAGTGTTTGTTCTTGCAAAACCTTCATCCAAACACTGACGATAAATCATTTCCAGATAATCTTCCATACTATGCGTCAGTAGATTTTCCTCTCTTCTTTGAAGCTCGTATCCTCTTACAGTACAGTATTTGTCTTTGTTTTTCACGATTACCACAACCTTTTACTTTATCCAATAAAATTGATATCATTCCCCTGTATACATTATATGCACTGAGATTTACTTTATTAATTACACTTATATAACAATTTTCGACAAAAATGAAAATTAAAAATTGATACAATGGACTTAAAATATGTACCTATTATAAAGGAGCCAAAGCTATGGAACAGAGCAAACAATATTTAATAAACCCCTTTAAAATCGATGTAGATCCTATGGAACGATTATTACTTATTAATTTCGAAAAAGATCCAGATACAATTTATGTAGCATTTGAACCTCAAGTTTTTGATGATACACCCCATGGAAAAGGTCACTTAATAATAGGGTGGAGACAGGACGGAAAAGTCGATATATTTCATCAGCCGAGTTTAAAACTTAATCCAGAGGATTATGACATTGTAGGGAAAGGTCTAGCTAATATTGTTGAACGAGATTTTACTGATGGATTATAATATCAATGACCTTGGCGTGCAGGCTTATTACAAATTCAAAGACATAAACAACAGAAATGTAGTCATTAGTATCAATGAAAACAATGGCAAAAAACGTAACCCCTTTGGCTTATTAGCTCCAATGGGCGCAGCTGCAGAGAACCCTTCATCAATACCCCTAGTAATGCTACATGACTTTTACTTTGTTCGAAAAAATCATACCAACATTGAAATAATAATAGATGGAAGAAAGCATCAACCGGACGAACTACCGTTACCTATGGATTGGATGAAAATGCTATTTACCCGTTATAGTCCAAAACCCTTAATTGTAACCCTAAATCCTGCAGTAAATAATCCACTAATACCATTAGAAGTGGAATTACAACAAAAATAGATAGATATAGGAGAATATAATATCCAATTAGAATGGATTAATGGAAAACCAGCCATCCGTTGTATTACTCGTAATAATCCAATATATCCAATCAAATTATCCTTTGAAAACCCTTTTACTAACATTAAATCCATAGAAAACAATATAAAAAAAGAAGGCAAGTTTCAAATAGAGGGCCATCCAACAACAGGTCAAATAGCAGGACACTACGTTGTCACGAAACAGGACAATAAAACAAAAATTACGATGATTCCTTCAACTGGTTGGAAGCCACGAGCTACTAAATTATCACTTCACTTTCTTTATACAGTAGCAAAGATATTTAAAAAGTGGCCTACCACATATGAATGGACAGCAGAAATTGAAGAAAATACAGAACATAGTTACTATATGAAGTCCACTTGGAAAAGGATATAAATCTAATAGATTTTAGATTACATATATATGAGGTGGAATTAAGTTTTAAATAAAGGTGTAGATTCAAATCGTTATAGTATATAGCAAATAAACTGATTTTAATAGATATTACATCATTTTACTAATACTAAGATTAAATCACGTAACTTTATAAAGATATAAGAAAATAATATTAAATTACAAATCTAAAGATTTAACAAGGGGATTATTTTTATGAGAAAAGTAGTTTTTATTGTGATATCAATAGTAACTATATTAATAATAAGCGCATGTGGATCTAATATAAAACCTACTTTAAAGGGTTTTTATCAGACAGAAAAGAATGTTAACGGATATTTTGTTCAAATGGCTATTAATCATCATGATAATAGTTTTATTCTATATATCGATAATAGGGAAGTAGATAGTGGAATTTATAAAAGCGTAGAAGATCGTGTATACAGAATAAAAAGTGATAAACAAAACTTTGAAATTACCTTGAATGAGGATAATGCCTTTGAGATTTTTATTAAAAAAATAAATAACGAGAATCCAATTTTAATGAGAAACATTTCTGGTATTCCAACAACAGTTAGAACAGAATTTGATGATGTAGAAGAATATAAAACCTTAATAGAATAAAATGCTTGCAATAAATAATAAGAGTGTAGTGACGTATTTTAGTGAAAACCGTACAATACAGGGTTAGGGCGTTGGCGTTGTATGATACTGTAGTCAGAAGAATCAAGCAAAATATTGAGGAGGATATCTATGTTCGATTCGCTATTTTTAAATATAGGATTGCTAGTTGTTCTTTTATATTTAATTAAGGAACTTAGTAAGGAGTCAAAATTATTTAATAAACGCTTTATACTCATAGTGGGCACATTACTAATAATTAATATATTTGTGACTTATAACTATGTACAAACCAAAAGTAGCCATAATACAGCCACTTATAACTTGTATCAGCTAGCCACGAACAGCATGGAACAAACCAGGCAATTTACATATGAAGACACAAAGCGTATGGAAGATATTGTTGTGCTAAATCAAATAATTGAAGATATACTTAACCATACCCAGCCACTATTAATACAGATGGACAATACAAGACTACTTGCTAGAAAACAACATCAACAGTTACACACCATAATTGATGATTTATCTGAACAATTAACCATATTTTTGAGACATCACAATAGCCTTATTGCCAAAGGTGAAGAAATTGATAAAGATCAGTTTATGCACTATGATCAATTGAAAACAAAGTTATTTAATTTTGCCCATTACTTCAGAAGTGGGAGTTCTAGTAGTGGAGTTACATTTGGTATTACCCAACATAGAATATCTTTAGATGATAACCAGATTGAAAGATTACAAAAACTAGCCGAAGATATTTCAAATATTGTTACGGTTTTAACTTCTTAAAACTGTTCTAAGTAAAATAGGGGGAATAAAGGTGAAAAGTAGAAGAAAATTTTTTATCATAAGTACCATTATTGCAATAGTAACCACTATAATTTTACCCAGTAATCCAGATCAATCAACAGGTATATTGCAATATGAATATGGTTTTCCCATAAATTATATAACCTTTTTTCAGACAGAAACTTCAAGCAATTGGTTTGGTGCTAACTTCTTTACTGGAAATGCAGGCTTAGCTATAAATCCAGCAATTTTACTAATTAACATACTAATTATATATTTTGTTATCAAGCTTGTTGCAAAAATTCGTTCTAAATTTTTAGCATGACTGCAACGGCTTAGAAGAACTTTAAAGACATACAGGATAAAAAACACTACTAGTCCTGAAGAAAATATAAAAGAAACTAGGAGGCTGTTTATGAATATAAAAAAATCTTTATTTATTCTAATAATTATATCGATTTTAGCGTTAACTGCATGTGGATCAAGTACAAGTGTATATACTGGAGAGCATATTTCTCTTAACTATTCTGACGATTGGGAAATAAAAAATGATGACTCAAAATATACAAATCAAATCATACTAGAAAACGAGTCAGATCTAAAGGTTATCATTGATGTTGAAGTAATCGGAGACAAAAACGATGAGGAAATAAGAGCTCAAATAGAAAAAGACCTAAACGAAGGATATAAGCTGGCTCAAAAAATGCTTTCAATGGAAGTAGTATCATTCGATGATATAACAATAGATGGTGAAGAAGCTAAAGCCTTAACACAAAATGTTCAACTCATTGATAATGCCATTGAGCAGCTTTATTACTTTTTAACAGAAGATATGAACTTAGATAATGAGGACAATAATTATCTGAGTGAATATGAAGCCGATGGGTTTATTAGAAAAATTAAAAACGACCCTAGTAAGTTAGAGGAACTTAAATCATTACTGAGTAATACTGAAAGTCATGAAGAGACTAGAGTAATGATAGCAAAAGGTTTGATAGATAACGCTAATCATTACTTGAGTGAGAAAGACGATAAAATTATAAGACAAACTATGATTGTAGCAGTTAAAGATGGTATAAGCGTGAATATCTATTTTGAAAGCACTGAAACAGACTACGAAGAGAATGCAGAAAACGTACAAAAGATAGTAGACTCTATAACTATCTAGTCCTAAGGCAGATTTATATTCTAATAGTTACATTAATCATATCCATAATGATAGATGGCACTAGCAATAGCTAGTGCCATAACATATTCTATTGACGCCATTTTATAAAACGATTTTCAATTACGACAATAAGCTGATACATTAAGAAAGTAGCTACTGCTAAGACAATAACCCCTGCCATAACGATATCTAATCTAAATACCTGCCCACCGTACACGATCAAATATCCAAGACCTGCCTTTGAAACAAGAAACTCACCGACAATGACTCCTACCCAAGTCATACCAAGATTAATCTTCATAGTATTAACCATATTAGGAATACTTGCAGGAAAAATAACCTTTTGTAAAATTTGAAATTTTGTTGCCCCAAAGGTTTTAAGCATTTTAATTTTCTCAGAATCAACCTCTCTAAAACCACTATAGGTTGATAAGATTGTTACAACTAAAGAAATCGCTAAAGCAGTAACGATAATCCCCGATGTACCAGCGCCAGCCCAAATAATTATGATTGGACCCAAAGCGATTTTAGGTAAGGCATTTAACACAACCAAATAGGGATCCATGACTTTAGCAACAAATTCCGACCACCAAAGAATGATGGCAATAATCGTACCGATAATTGTACCTAGCACAAAGGCAACAATGGTTTCATATACAGAAATAGAAGTATGCATAAGCAAAGAACCATCACGAGTCAAACGATAAATGAGTCGACCAATATCTGAAGGTTTACTAAAGAAGAATTTATCTATCCAATTTAAGTTAGCTGCTATCTCCCACATAAACAAAAACCCAATTAAGAAGCCTACCTGCCAAAGTCGTACCTTAAGCTGATTCATTTGTACACTTTTAATATATTTTAAATGGTCTTTGGAATAAGTTAGATCATTATTTTTTGTTTTACTTAACATAGATATCCAACTCCTTCCAAATTTTATTAAAGTAGTCTTTAAATTCAGGCGCTTCACGACACTTAAGTGGTGAATGATCCTCACAGGTTAGTTGAATATCATGTGCTGTTTTGATTCTAGCTGGTCTATTGGAAAGAACTAAAACTCTGTCTGCCATGGATATAGCTTCAGCAATGTACACAAAGAACAACATAGTTGATCCTAAGAATAAGCCTGTGTAATACTTCTATTTTGAATTATAAATAAACTTTGGGTGGAGAGTATGAATGTAACCATCTATTGATAGTGTACTCATAAAAAAATACTCTTTCCTGGATCTTAATTAATTCTAATTATTTTCAGGAAAGAGTTTGTATTTTTATTGAAGTACAAATTATTTGCACTGTTTAAAACGATAACCCTGCAATTGTCTATCTCACTTTTATCAACAAATCTTCACCATCATATTCAATCTCTTTAATAAAACTCTTTAATAAATTCCTTCTTTGAAAAATATCCATTTCATCATAGTGAGTATTAAACTGAGAAATCATGTTTTTCGTAATATTAATTTGGTCTAATACTTGTTGATTTTTTTCATCTGCCATTTCACTGCGAGTTAATTCTTTTTCTAATGCTTTTATTTTAATATCAAACTCTTCGATTTTTTGAATTAAGTATTTAGTAGCTGTACTGCCCTCTGCAATTTGGTCCGTCAGACGATTAATAGATTTAGTATATTTTTCAATTTCTTTTTTAATTGAATTTGCATCTACTTGAATCGGTTTAACAAATTTCTTCTTTAACTGATCGGATAATATGCCTTTGTTAATTTCCATTTTCTTAATCTCATTTACTACCAAAGAATCTGCTTCAGTACCGTTTATATTTTTTGAACTACAACGACTTCCTTTAGAAGCTTCCTTTAAAATACATTTATAATAGTACCATCTTGGAAGACCTTTATAATACTTTATGCTGATCCTCATATTAGATCCACATTGACATTTTAATAATGGTGTAATTAATCCAATTGATCCAGCCTGATATTTAGGTCCTTTACCTTTATTAGAATTGAGTAAATCCTGCGCCTTTATCCAATCTATAGAGTTGATGATACCTTCATGTTGTCCAACAGCTATGATCCACTCTTCTTTTTCTCTAATTTTATGGTATTTTTTGCTTTTAATATTATGCTTATTACTTAAAAGAATACCATTAACACCATTAAATTCACTCTTTTGACTTGCGATATCGACTTGTAGTTTTTTAAAATAGTTATAGAGATTTTCATCGGCTTTTACATAAGTTGCATTTTCTAACATTCGTTTTAGAGTTGTTTTTTTAATATCAAGGCCATTTCTTGATTTGATATTATTTTGCAGACACCAAGTTTCTAATCTAGATAACGAGCCAAGCTCTAAATATTTTTGAAATACGTTTTTCATAAGTGTTGCTTCTTCAGGAACAATTACCAGCTTAGTTGCCTTTCTTGTGTTTCCGCTACCATCAACATAAGATATGGTTTCTCCCTTATACCCAGTAGGTGCTTTACCACCTAACCAACGACCAGTACGAGCTAATTTTAGCATATTATCTCTGATTCTCTCTCCGATGGTTTCGCGTTCTAACTGTGCAAAAACTGAGGAGATATACATCATTGCCCGGCCCATAGAGGTACTAGTATCGAATTTTTCTTTAATTGATATAAAGGAAACATTATACTTGTCTAAATTTTCTATTAGATTTGTAAAATCAGCGATATTTCTACTAATGCGGTCAAGCCTATAGCAGACAATAGTTTCAAATTTTTTATTAGCAGCATCCTTCATCATCTGTTTAAACTTAGGCCGGTCTAAGTTACCGCCAGAAAAACCCTCATCTTCATAAATAAAAAACTCTATATTATCATAAATTGGATTGACATGATCTTTACACATTTGAACTTGGTTTTCTATAGATTCACCCTTGCCGGTAAATTTGGATTTTCTAGAGTAGATAGCTATTTTCATAGTTAGGCTCCTTTAATTGCTCTTATTAGTTCTATTATATAGTAAACAGTTTAATATTTTAAGTGAGGATTATTAACAAAATATAGTTAGGTTTATATAATTATATATTAAATTTAAAATATATTATGTAGGTTCTTAAAGGGTTTTGTAAGTTTTTGTAGAATAAATCAGTAAATATACAATGTTGGAATAAATTGGAGAAAAATTATACACTAAATAAGTGGCAATAAAAAAACTTTTAAAATATAGGGGGAGTAGTATGAAGATATCCGCCTACTTAATTCAAAACAATGAGTATTGTTTTGAATAATAACGAAACGTATGTATTTGATGAGTAGCAAAATCAGTGTACAAGGTTTATATAGTTAGAAAAGGAGATAAATATGCAAAATAAAATTAAACTGGGTAATTATATTTTTACTGACAATTTAATGGAACTGTATAATGATATAATGTCTTTGAATTCTCATAGAGCACTAGATATTAGAATTGCAGCAGAAGAAGAACTACCTGATATTGTAGCAGGCAGATGCAATATTGATCTTTTTAATAATACTTCAACCATATTATTAAAAGACTATTCTTTAGATGAATTTACAATTTCTCATGAGTTATTACATGAATATTTGTTTCGAAATGGATATTTAGTTACTTGTACATTAGGTCTTAATGAGGGAGTTGAATTTATTGCTGGGTATATTGATGATATTATTGCTCACAAATTAATTTTAGAGGAACAAAATAAAAGGGGTTTTTCATCAAATATTGAAAGCAAAGGTTATATGGAATTTTTATGTTCTAACTTAGCTGATACTAATAATTTTGAAAAAGATATTTTTCAAATACTAAGAATGACTGAGTTTATGTATGTTTATGATAAATATAAAAATGAATATCTTGATTATTTAAAGCAAAATAGCTTTATAAACTATGGGTATGCATGTAGCATATTAGAAGTGATAATCAAGAATAATATAAGAACACCTTTTGAAGGGAGACGTGCACTCATAAGAGCGTTTAAACAGGTAGAGAATATTGCTAAAGAATACGGTATTGATGCTTTAGGTTTTGATTTGTTAATTCTTGTCCCTATGATTGTAAGTGAGCATCAGCTAGAACAAGTAGCCTTTACTGTTCTAGAATTTAGAAAAGATGCAATCACTATTGAAGACTCTGACAAAATATCTACCTTGCATCTTCGGTCGGATGGGCAATGTTGTTGGTTTATTGAAAATTATGCAGACGAGATTGAAGGTGTGATAAATAACATGTTACTTAAAGATTTTTTAAAAGAGTATAATATAGCTTTTGCGATTAGATAATCTAGTATGTATGTCTGCTGTAGCTTAATGTATGGAGATGAATCTATTATATATACTGTGAGGTTTTATTATGAAAATCACTCTATTTACTAAAGAAATGAATAAGTTTAGAGATATAAATAATATAGAAATGACTTTTTCTTTTAGCTTTTCTCTACCTTATGAATTAAAATTGCCGGAGAGACATTACTATTTTAAAACAAGAGGTAAATTTTTTTATTCTTTGCCTGACAGAGAAAGGAATATAATTTTATATGTAAAAAATAGAGTTCACAAAAATCAATCCATTGCAATAAGGCACTCTACATTTGAGCTTAGTTCAAATGGAGAAGATACTATATATAGTTTTGTTAGCACAGATATAATAATTATGGTTGAAAGCTTTTATTCAGAAAAAGCATATGTTTATAAAAAGTTTGATGAAAATAAAGATGAATTAATTACTGATTTAATTCAATCAACCATGGAATTTTTTTTATTTAAATACAATGAAAGTCTAGGTGGGAATCACTTTGTAAATCCATCAATTTACGATTGTAGTAGAATAGCTTGTTTTTATGTTGATAGAAGTGGTAGGGATGAACGTTCAGTTATATCTCCTAACGGTAGAGCGAGCTCTTGTAGATATAAAGAAGAATCCTTACAAGAAAATTTAGAAAAAGATTTTCAAGTATGGAAACATTTTTATAATGAAAGCAAGTATTCCTATGAGGTTTATGATTTCATGAGAAGTATTATATATGTGGCAATATCATTAGAGACATATATTACTCAATTGATACAATTATATGATTTAGAAGACGAGGGCTACGTTAAAGATAAAAAGGGAAATTTTTTAAGTTTAAAAAAGAGAATTAATAAATTAATTTCAAGTGGCTACATAAAAAATAGTATTGATACAAAAGAATTACAAGTTTTAATTGATCTAGTTATGGAACCTAGAAATGACATAATGCATGGTAGATTAAATGATCTTATGAATTTAAGAAAAAGAGCACAAATAACAAAAGAAGCAATTGATAAGATATTTAATAATTGGGAAAGGATTTGAAGAGGAAAGTAAGCTCAAAAGAGATATAAAGAATAGGGTCTAGTACACACTGTCCGCTTTGTCTCTATCAAGGGAGTTCTCTTGGTTTCGGATGGTTTAGTTGACAAAACGGATGTCAGATTGAGCGAGTTGATAGGATTAATGAAAGGATGAACTTGAATGGAACTGAAAATAATGACATGGAATATAAAAGGTGCAGCATCTTTAGGATGGAACAATCAATATAAGATAGATAGCTTAATGGTTGATAAAATAATTAAGCAAGATGCAGATATCATCGTTTTAACGGAGTTTGTTATTGCCAAGGGCTTAGATTATTTATTTGAGAGATTTCAAAACGAGGGATATATTTGGTTTATTTCAAATCGCTCAGGGAAAAATGGCATTTTAATTGGAATAAAAAAAGATTTGATTAAAGCAGATGACCTTGTAAATGAAGTATATAACAGTAATACAATTTCATCTGTTGTTGAAGGTTGCAATATTTTAAGAGTTGCGATTCCGTTGCAATGCGGTATAAATCTTTGTATTATAGGCTGCAGAATGGAAACAGGTGGAGCGGGAAATCTTCAAGCACAGTATGATAGTGCAAGTAATAACTTTGATAATATTTTGCTACCCATGATTAGCTCACTTGAAAAAGATCATATATATATCGTTTGTGGTGATTTTAATAATGCACGTTGTTGTGGAAATCTAAATGAGAAATTTAATCCTCGAAACTATAATGGAAAAGCTCAGATAAACTATAATTTGAATATCATTAAAGACAAATTTGAAAGAATTGGGTTCAAAATGACGAATGTGGGTAAGACAGGAGAATCTATTCCGACACATAATGGTTATGTTCCGGATGATCATATTTTTGTGCATGGACTAGAACCAAAAAAATCTGATACTACTGCAGTTGATAAGTTGTCTGATCATGATATTTTAGTGGCTGAATGTCTTGCCTTTTTGAATAAAGACTATGAAGCTACAGGTGATTATTTCAAGGATGGTGGCGAAACATATACAATTGAAGAACTATTAATTAAAATTGAAAGTGATTTAGGATATGGTCAGGCAGACGGAGAAAAACTTATCAAGAAATGTGTTGAACGAGGTTATATATCAGATTGTGGTAATAACACATATAGTAGGTAAACAGTATTTATTTGAGTAGATTTGTTCCTGTCGACACACAAAAATGCAGTGGATATGTTCCCACAAACGAAAGGCTGGAAAAGTGCGATAAAGACGTATTTCCTATCCTCTCGTGCCATGTGGAGTGTTGCCGCTACTAGTTAAACAGAATAAGTAGGTGCAGTGGTTGTGGTTGTAAAAAATAAATATTAAACAAAGTATTAAAAAGATCGTTTCTGTGATATGAAACGATTTTTTTGTAGTTGAACTTTAAATCAACAAAGGATTTAGAAAAAAATTGAAGAATTAAATACTATACATTAAGTTAATTCTGTTTCTAAAAACTTATATAGAAAAAACATATTATATGAGGTGACTGATGAAAACTAGATTAAATCAGAAAGAATGGATAGAGTATTTAATGCAATTACAATTAAAAGAAGATAAGAAAGGGAAATTATTTGGCGCAACATTATGGGGCATAGGAAGTAGTATTGTTGCAATTGCTTTATTTATACTAAAAGGATATCCACAAATTACTTACTCACAGGACACATTTGACATATTTGTAATTAGTTTTGTTATTTCAGGTAATTTTATCAGAAGTCTTTTTATGCTACTTAATCAAACTATTAGACAGAAAAAGATAAAACTCTTTTCAGAAATTAGTATTAATAAAATTGATTTTAAATTTTCTGTAATAGTTAGATGTGTGGAATGTTGTATAACATTGGTTATGTTTTTAACTAATATATATATAACTACAATTTTAGATTCTAAAATTGTTATAGTATTTTGGATATTTGCAATATATTTTGCCGTATCATCTGTAGTCCCAATATATATAGTAGTAAAACAAGTAATTTATAGGTATGAAAAAAGAGAGCAAGTACGAAAGAAAACAATAGAAGTTAAAAGTTCTCAATTAATAATTTCCTGTATTAGTTCACTCGTATTAATTGTGATTTCACTTATACCAATAAATGAAATCATGAAAATACAATCAGAAAAGTACTTTAGTGTATGGATATATGGGATATGTACTATGTTTTTAATGTTATTATTGGATTTTTTTATAATTAAATACCTTAAAAAGATAAAAATAGTATGGCTTGAATCTCTAGAAAAAGAAATTATAGAAAAAGATCTTAGTCAAGAACAGATAATAGATAAATTAAGAACAAATTATTATAATCTGAGTAATTTTGATGAATTTTTTTAAAAAATAAAAACGTTAAGTAAGACAAACAACCTAGGAGGCATCAGATGGGTGAATTCTTAGATACCGAACTATGTGAAAATTTCAGAAAAGCAATTAATGAAGAGGACATTTTTATTTATGATAAAGAATATAAAGAGCATTACAATCTAATTTGTGCAGTAATGGATAGATTGGACAAAAGCGTTTCATATCTTAACAAAAATGCAAATCCACCTAAGACAGAGGAGTCACTACTATTTTTTATCATGTATTCATGTATGATTCTAGATGCTGTAAAACAATTGCTAAAATCTTTAGATATACCGAATGTCTATTCTGTTAAAAATAAAGATTCATATACATTTTTTAAAGAAGTTTGTATTAACGCCCCGTTAAGTATTCCTGAGGATGATTGTCCAACTGATGATAAATTTTTTGAGTATTTTCGTTCGCTTTCGATGGCTCACCCATTCGAAACAAGCAGACCAAAATTTTTCAGAAAAAATGAGATCCAATATTCACCATGGGTTATCACAAACAGTGCCCTTAGTGGTTTGAGAGGTGTGAATGATGGGATAGGAGTTCGGATATATTCTAATCAATTCGAAGAAACTCAAGATTTAATGTTTTCATTTAATATTTTGAAAGAATATATTAATTCTCGATTTATTCTTATGAAAGAAGCAACTGAGAAAGTATATCAAATAATTTATAACAAAAGGACAGAATGGAAAAAAGAGAAAGTGGCCATCGATTTGTCTCCTATTGTTACTTTAGAAAATATAGTGGAAATGCTTGAAAATCGTTATCAAGATTCGTCTATCGTAGAGCTTGCGATAAAGATTCTTAATTGCACGCTTACTGAACAAACAAATATGAATATTGTTTTGAAATATCAAAAACACATCACTGATTTAATCCCTGATTTAATAGATGCAGTTGAAGAATTAGATTATGAAAAGCTGTCAAATATACTTGGGAGTATACTATATGCTCAACCTAAAATCAGTCATAAAATGTTACATTATCAACTAGAAAAAATATTTAGTTATCTCAATGATGGTGACGAACTTTCAACAAACTATGCTTGTGGTATAAAACAAGTACAAGCGTTTTCTAATGAGTTTGCTAAGAAATGGGTTATAATTAATACAAGTAAAATGAACGGAGGCGAAATCAAACTTTTAGTTCGTGTTGCGTGTTACTTTGAGGCGAGAGAACAAGAACAATTTTGATGTTGAAAACGAACGCATCTGTAGAATTATATTCAATCTAAAAAAATACAGAGTAACAATAGTTTATAATGCTGATAAATAGGAATCAAATTGTCCTATAAGATATGTTTTAAGTAGTTATAAAAAGCAATCGTTACTAGTTTGTACACTAGCGTCGATTGCTTTTTATAATTTATAATTTTGATTTAAAAAAATAAGAATAAATAATAGCTAAGTAGTTCTACAATTTTTAAAATTTATTTTTAATTGTATTGTTATTATGGATTATCAAACTATAAATAAAGACTATGATATTGATATAGTTGGGTATGAGTAATTCTTTTAATACTACAATTTTTATAATAATTTTTTGTATTTTTACAGGTTTTTTTAAATATATACAGAATTATACATTATTATAGAAAGGGGTATAATATGGAGAAAATTTTACATGTAATTATTATGGCGTGCATTATTGTTTCTTTAACTACAGGAACTGGAATTATGTATATAATTATAAAAACTTATAGAGCAGGAAAAAGAATTATGCAGGCTACTCTTAGACTTCCCGAGAATTTAAATAATCAGAGGGTTATAGAATATATAGAACTTATAAAAAATACTAATATACCTGAGCGAAGGGTATACTCGGAAGCGGTAAAATCAGGTTACGAATTAATACGTATTAACGAAGAGATCAATGAAGATTTAAAAAAACAATTAAAGATCATTATATTAAGCAAAGGACTGTTTGTTAGGGACGTGGAATAAGTATTAAGATGAATACTTAAACTTAAACTATAAGAAAAAGTAAAATGAGAGAACTATAACACTATTAAAATAATAGTGCTAATATATAAAGAACAAAAGGTAATATACATCTACTATGCAACTAAATAGTAAAAAAATTGAATTGAGGGATAAAATATGGCTTTTTTCAAAGGAAGAGACCAGTTAGTCATGTGTTTAGAAGAAGCAAAAAGACCAGAAGATAAAAAAGGAATTAAAGCAGAAATAGAAGTGGGAGATTTTTTAAGAAAAAATTTACTCGAAGATACATATGTCATTGCGCAACCAGAGATTGGAGAGTTGCAACCAGATTTCTTAATTATATCACCGCGGTTTGGTTATAAATTAATTGAAGTTAAAAATATGAACATTAATTATATCGAGAAGGCTATGTCTAATGGGCTACTAAAGACGAAATACAAAACAATAAATCCATTTAGCCAGGTGAAAACATATTTAGAACCATTAAAAAACTTTATTATGTCCAATAGCTTAAATGCAACTACAGATCCGTATAGAGATATTAGTTATTGTGTAATACATAAAGGTTTTAGTGAACGCGAATTTAAAGAAAAGTTTTCAAAACAAATAGATAAATGGGAGAAGAAAGAGATAAACGATTATTTTAAATATCATTTATTTTATAAGGAAATGTCCCAATCAAATAATCTGGAAGAAGTTTTAGAGAAGGCAGCTAAATTTCAAAATAGAGAAAGATATCTCCATCCAAGACAGTTAAGTGAAATCGCAAACAGCATAAAATCTTCATGCACAAATAGACAAGATGACGAATATTATGAAAAAATTCAGGAACATGAAGAAATGATTGCAAAGGTAAGTGAGAAATTAAACGATATAAGTGAAAGTGGAACAAAGAAAAAGAAGAAACCTATTGCTTTAATGCTAGTTGGATTAATGTTAGTTACTGCTATTGGTTTTGTTTATTTAAATCAAAATGATTTTTTTGACGGAGAGAGAGTCTATTTATTATCAGGAGAAAGCCAATCAAACGAAAGCAATAACACTCTCCCAGCTCGCAATATATCAAGTCAAAGCAATACGACTCCAGTTAAAAAAATCAATACTGGAGATACAACTTTAACTTTTTCAGCTATAGATGATAAAAATGTAGGAGAGAAAGTTGATATGCAAGCACGCGTTGATAAATTTTTTCACCATAATCAAAGCGGTGTGAAATTTTTAACTTTAAATGATGGGACTGGGGATTTGGAAGCAGTTATATTCAAAGATACTAAAGTGCCATATATAGAAAAAGGAAAAACTTATAGGTTCATAGGAGAAGTACAATATTATAACGGGAATATAGAATTAAAAATAACAGAAGTTAGGTAAATGGAATTCAAAATTTATGTTTTATCATAAAAAAAAGCAATTGGTACTAGATTTGACTAGTGTCAATTGCTTTTATATTTTCTCATTATCATCTAAAACAAAATAAGACTCATAAAAACAGCCAAGCGTTTCTGCGATTTTCTTCAATTCTTTTTCAGGAAAATTATCTCTAGATAGTTTATTAGATAAATTCTGACTAGATATATTTAATTTTTCTGCTAATTGAGCCAGCGTTATGTTTTTTCTTTTACATAAAATTCTTATTTTTTCACTTGTAGAAAGTTTCATATAATCCCCTCCATATCTAGATTATACACTTTAAAATGACTGTAATCAAATACTTTGTATTTTTAAAACTTTAAAATGTATTATTACACTATTTAAATACACTTTAAAATGTATAAAACTAAATTATATAGATACAATACACTTTATAGTGTAAACAAATAAAAACATTTTGGAGGGAATCAAATGAAAAAAAACATTCAAACAAAAGTATGTAATGTAAATAAAACATCGCTGTTTAAAGAGATTGCTAAAAATATCTTAGAGTCTAAGGAGATTATCAGAGAAGCCATTAGTAATGCCATTGATGCATCTGCTACAAATATTACGATAGAAGTATCTATTGATCAAGAGAGCAATCAATTCTGTTTAATTATTAGAGATGATGGTATGGGTATGGACCTAGAGGATTTTGAAAGTTTTTTCAGTTTAGGGGAGTCAAGAAAAGACAATGACAATATTGGAGAAAAAGGACTTGGAACGAAGACATTTTTCAAATGTGAAAAACTAATAGTAACATCACAAAAAAACGGTAAAAGATTTATCGGTCAGTTAGATAAACCTTGGGAAAAACTCAACAAAAATATTATGCTAGAGTATAGCATTGAAGAGAAAGAACCAATTGACGGTCATGATGGAACTGAAGTTAGAATTATTGACTACAAAGTAGACCATGCTGCAACAAAGCATTTTGATTTCGATACGTTAAAAGACTATATACTTTGGTATACAGCAGCAGGATCATTTAAAACAAAATTTACGCATGTAAAAGAGTTAAGGAAATTAGTAAAGAACATACAGATATCCCCTATTATTAGACTAGTAGATAAAATTAATAATAGAGAAGAAGAGTTTGTTGGGGAACATCGATTTTCAGAACCAGATGAGAACCCTCAAAATGACGAAATAAGAACAGAGAATAAATTATCACTAAATTACTGCAAACATTTTGGTCCATTTCACAGACATACGGTAATAGATGGTAAATATGTTTCATTTCAGATATATGCAACTGTATCAGGCCATAATAAACGATCCCAGATTGTTAATCTACAACAAGGTCAATCTCACAAGTCTAGATTCGGGGTTGTTTTGTGTAAGGATTTCATGTATATCATAAATAGAAAGGATTTTTTATTAGATGATGCAAACTACAACCATTTTCATATTATGATTAACTCACAAAATTTTGAATTGACTTCAGACCGCAATAATATTACCAATTTAGATTCTAAAGAAGTAGATTGGATTATAAATACTGCACAAGAAGTCGTGAGAGAACAAATTTATAAAGTTGCACAGGAATCTTACTTTAAACTTAAAGAGGAAGAAGACAAAAGAGATAAAATGGAGAAGAAAATTATAGAGACGAAAGAAAGGCTCTATGAGTATGATAAATATGAAAACTTAAATATACAAGATATTCCTCTTGTTAAATTACCAAGGAATGAATGGCAAGTTATCGTTTTATTTTCAATGTTATTAGCGCGCAAATGTATGGATTATAAAGTAGGGGATTATTCTGGTGCTTCGTCAACAGATATGATTTTGGAAGATCACAATGGAAAGAAACTTTTAGCAGAAGTAGAGTACAAACTCTCAAATCTATTTAAACATGAACATCCACTGGATACCATTGATATAGTAATTTGCTGGATGATTGATATGGAGATTAATGAGCATAAAACACTAAATAATAAAAAAATAATATTAAAAAAGGACAGCGAAAATTGGTATCTAAAATATGGTGCGGATAGATCTATTAAAGTTATAGAGTTAAAATCTATGGTAGAGGATTTGAAGGGCAATACAATTATCGGTTAGATGTAGTATTATAGTTACAATGTTTTTTAAATAGTGTCACAGATTACGCATGTCGAGGCGGTAGCTCTGCTGACTAAAAAATAAAAATAGATGCCCTTGAAAATAGGCTAATTAAGCTGGTTTCAGAGTTTTTTTATTTTTGATGGCTGGTGAAGTAATAGATTTTGGGTGTGTTTTAAGGGTATAGGGTTTTAGTGATGAATTGTACTCACCCATGGAAATGTGGTTTTGCTTTAAGGGTTCAACTGTTTAGCAAAATTATAATATGTTTGTTTCGTGGATTATTTATCATGAGTTAATTGACATGCGACGCTTTAACGAATAAAATTAAAATTGCGGTCATGCTTAATTTTGTATAATCACATTTTAGGAAGTGATAAAATGAACTATATGACAGTAAAAGAAACCTCAGAAAAATGGGGCATTTCAATGAGGCGCATTCAGACTCTTTGCAGCGAAGGAAAGATAAATGGAGCAATAAAGTTTGGAAAATCGTGGGCTATTCCATGTAATACTGTTCGTCCAAAGGATGGTAGGGTTAAAAATGGACGATATAAAGACTGGCGTAGGAATACATCAAAAGGAAATGAGCAATGAAAAGAATTTTGTTGAGTTTAATACCTAATTGGTATGACGAAATAATGAGCGCAAAAAAACTTCGAATATAGAAAAAGATTTTGCGAGGATGAAGTGATCGCTTATTTATATGTGAGTAGACCTGCTATGGAAATAAAAGGGGTATTAGAACTTGGTAGTAGACGTAGTTTATCAGAATCCATAGATTTATATGATAATGATATAGATTTCATAGAGACAATGAAAAGTCTACAAGTTAAGCATAAATATGCGATTCTAATTAAATCGTACCAGCCAGACTACAGTAATAACATTAGAGGAACTTAGATATGAGTTTAACGGATTCATGCTACCACAAATGTATTATAATTTAGACGGAACAAAGCTTTTAGAATTTATTGATGGAAATCTTACTTTAGTAGGAGAGAAAAAGTACAATAGTTTTCGTGAAAACTTACTTATAAAATAAACAACTTGAACATTACTAATAAGTATGGCATAGTACTACACAATACTAATAGAAAGAGGTATAAGAGTGATAAAACCTATAAGTGAAACAATCAAAGCTAAAAGACATACACCTCAGTATCAAATGCATAAATATTATGCAAGGCGACCACATAATATATTTAACAATCTAATAAAACACTATTCAGAAGAGGGTGATATAGTTTTAGATTGCTTTTGTGGGGGCGGAGTAACAATATCAGAAGGATTATCTATTAATAGGAAAGTAATCGGAATTGATATAAATCCGTTAGCAACTTTTATTACTGAAATGCAGATACAACAAGTTGATATAAAAATCTTGTTAGATTATTTTCAAGATTTCTACACTAGAATGGAAAACAAATTTGCTTCTGAGTATTTGTATAGATTAGGTGGAGAAGAAGTAAGTATAGAATGGACAGAATGGATTTATGAAGTGAACTGCTATGAATGCAACACTATTATAGAATTATCTCAAGAAAACAAATTGTCAAATGGTATTTATAAGTGTAGTAATCCCAATTGTTCTAGTAACATAAATGAAAGAAATGGTGTAAATAGAACGAAATGTTTGCCACATTCTAGTGTGCCAATAAGAATGAAGTATTCTAAATTAGATGGCAGTACAAATGTTAATATACTGAGCGATGAGGAAAAGCAGGCTATTAAGAACCAGTTAGCTAAATACGAATTTAAAAATAATTTTCTAACACAAGAAATACCGAGTAATTGGGATAGATGGTATGAAGATTGTTTGCCACAAAAAGGAGTAACAACATTTGCCGATTTTTTCACTGAACGAAATTTATTTATAAACTTAGAAATATTCAATGAAATTATTAACCTGCCTAAGTCTCAGATGAGAGACTTATTGTATTTTGCGTTTAGCTCTTCTCTGAGATATACGAATAAAATGTCGAGAGTAACGGAAAATTGGGAGAATGGAAGCCCTACATGTATGGATAAGCATGCATATTGGTTACCAAATGAATATGTGGAAGTAAATATATTGAAAAAACTAAATGAAAGAATGCAGGCTGTAATTAAGGGGCTTGAATATACAAGGAGCCATATAAAAAGTGAAAAATTAAAAGCAGAAACCTTTGAAGAATTACTGGAGAAAAAAGATTACCTAATACTCACTCAAAGTGCTTCTAAAACGCCGATTCCGGATAAATCCATTGACGTTGTAATAACAGATCCACCTTATGGTAGCAATGTTCAGTATGGAGAGCTATCTGCATTTTGGAATGTATGGTACATGCAATACAAAAATTTAGATAACTTCATATTTAATGATGAAGAGGCTGTTGTTAATAGAAAGTCTTGTTTTGAAGGTGCGAAAGATGTGGACCATTATGGAGACATGCTAACAGAAGTGTTTACAGAAGCATCTAGAGTATTGAAAGATAAGGGTTACTTGGTTTTTACTTTTAATAATAAAAATATCAATGTGTGGGTTCAAGTATTAAAAGCAATCGTTAGGGCTGGATTCAATCTTCCTGAAGATGGAATAATCTATCAAGATTTTATAAAAGAATATAAAAACACTTCACATTTGAAGTATTCTGGGAACATACATGGAGATTTTATTTACTCGTTTAGGAAAGAAGACTTTGAATTTGAGTCTGAGAAGTTAGGTGATTTTAAAGAGACAATAGAAACAAGAATAATAGATAGCCTTAGACACATGTATGAAATTAAAACTAGTTATACGACAACAGAATTATATGAGAGAATATACAGTAGTATTGTTAGAGTTTTGATGGCTTATGTGTATCAAGATGAAACCAATGATATTGAGGTAATTGAGGAGCTGTCAAAAACTTTTATCGATGACATTATTGGTAAATACTTGGTTTTAAACAGCCAGTTGTGGACACTGAAAGAAGGAGAGTAAGCATGCTATTAGACTCAATTGAAAAATACGGCATATATAAAGATGAGAAACTTAAAAAAGCGGTTTATGAGTTAGAGAAAAAGTACAAGATAGTTAATGAGATAGACTATTTTAATCAGCTAGTTAATTTCTCCAAAAATAAAAATATTCCATATCATGGATGGTTTAAATATAGAGAGGGCTATTCATTTACTCTTATATCAGAGCTAATAAGAAGAAGTCAAATTTCTAAAGATGAATTTGTGTTTGATCCATTCTGCGGGAGCGGAACTACGGTTGTTGAGGCTGCATTAAAAGGCTATTCAGGTTGTGGTATAGATATAAATCCTATGTCAGCATTTATTTCTGAAATTAAGTGTAGAAGTTATAGTGATGATGAAATAAACCATTTACTTCAGTTGAAAGATTATTTCATAAGCAACTATCCCGATAAAGAAGCTAGTATTGATTATTTAGAAAAATATGGAGATGTAAAGAAGTTTTTTAGTCAGGAAAATTATAGTAATTTATTACGAATTAGAGAGTTAATAGACGCAATTTTAAGTTCAAAAGGAAAGAAAATTTTTGAGTTCTTTCTATGTGCTTACATTTCAATAATCGAAGATGTTTCAGATAGAAAGAGAGATGGAAATGGCCTAAAAACTCAAACATCAAAAGTTGACAATGTGTTAGACGTATATTTGGAAAAAATTGCTTTAATGTTAAACGATATAACTAAGAATAGGATAGAAGAGGGGGTTAATGCAAAGCTTGAATTTGGTAATGCGATGGAATTGTCAAAGATCGTAAGAAAGTATGAAGGTATTTCTAATAAAGAATTGGGAGCAATAATGTACTCTCCTCCTTATGCTAACTCATTTGATTATTTTGAATCTTATAAGATGGAGATAATATTAGCTGACTATGCAAGTAATATGAAAGGCATCAGCTCATATAGAAAGCAAGCAGTTGAGTCATTCATAGGTAGAAATGAAAAAAGGGAAAAAGCAAGAGAATTAATTAATTGGATGGCCGAAGAAATTGAATTGGCTATTCCTGAAAAAGAAACCCTAACTGGAAAAAGAGACTCAAGGACTAGAAAAGTACCTAAAATGATTCGAGGATACTTTACAGATATGGAAAAAGTAATAAGCGAAAGTAGTGATGTCTTAAAGTCCGGGAAAAAATGTTATATTGTTGTTGATCAGAGTGCCTACTTAGGAAGACTTGTGCCAACGGATCTATTCTTTGCAGCTATTGCAGAAGATTACAATTTTAAAGTTTCTGAAATTATAATATGTAGGGCAGCAAAGACATCCGGTCAACAAATTCAAAAATATCCATATTTAAGAAATTGCTTAAGAGAAAGTATTGTAGTCCTTGAAAAAATATAAAAGAATGGCCTTTATACAATCAAGAGTGTTAAGGCCATTCTTTATTTTAGATTATCTGAGTAGATATTCTTTTTTGATATAAAGATTCAAGAGTTGTTATATCATTCTCTGATGCAGGCTTTTCTATTGCTTCAGTTAGTTTTAGCATTTCTTGAATAGCGGAGCGTGTACCAGTGTTGATCCTAATTTTTTCTCTGTCATCCTTCGATGAATCGTCTACTATAAACACTTTGTCGAATGCCCAAAGATGTTTTTTGAAGTAGTTAAATTGATTGTAAGTTGTAGTTCTACTAGTCCAGATATCTTTGAAACCAAACTCTACTTCATATTTTGTGTTTAGAAGAGCTAATACTTTTTCTTTATTTGAGTCACTTAATATATTAATGTTTGGATATGTGTCTCTCAAATAATTAATACGAGAGATTGCGTTCGCTATTGCATGATCAGAGGTGCTTCTTAAAGAATAGATACAGTATAAAAATTCAAATCTAGTAATATGATCAAGTTCTAAAAATATTTTCATCAAAGCTCTATAAGGGAATAGAAATTCATTGTCTTCTTTGTTATAACAGTGGTATTTTAGAATCTGCTCTTTTACTATTGATGGATAAACTGTATCATTTTCTATCAGAGTTTTTCCTATTGGAGTTAATGAATAGTTGTTACCGGCTTTATTTATAACGCCCATTCTAACTGAATGTGATACATTATTGTGGTTGATTTTTAATTCTGAACCGGATAAACTGGATTCAATATCGTCAAATTTACTCAAAGTTGGCATAATCAAGCTATCTTTATACGCATCCAACGAGTAATCTCCAATTGACACAAAAACTCTTTTAAAATTACTTTTCCTAGCCTTTGGTGTATTTTCAATCCACACACTTGGTTTATCAGTATCTGAAGGATTTTTATTAATTTCAGCAACTCTTAACTTTAATGAGTGTTCAAAATCTTGAATATTTAGTTTTGAGTAAGGCATAAATAAGATTTTTGAAGATAACTTATTTGATTTGTTTCCTAGAGTTCCTGTTGCCGCTGAAAAATTAATTTCATCAATAATATCCGCTAGAGATTCATCTTGTGACCTCATGGCCTGCACTACATTGTGTAATGTATCAAAGCTTGAAGTCTCGATATGACCGAAAATTGAGGCCTCTTCAGGAATGATCACAGGAATAATAATATATGAGAAATCATTCTGCTTCGTTGGTGATTTTCGCAACGCTCTTCCAACTGCTTGAACTATATCGATCATTGAACTTTTAGGATCAACAAAATAGACTGCATCAATAGCTGGAACATCTACTCCCTCAGTTAGACACTTAGCATTTGATATTAATCCTCGTGAACTAGTTTCAAACTTTGATAGTATTTCTTTTCTAATCCCCGCTGACATTGAGCCATTAATGTGATCTGTATAGACGGATTCATTAGATGACGCATTTAGTATGTTATCGATGATGTTTTCGATAGGAAGAATCGTTGAGGAACCATTTACAAAGGTACGAGCATTTTTTACAAATGAATGGTAGGTGATCATTTTTTTTACATCTAGATCTTTCATCACTTTACCAGTAAGAACTTGTTTTAGAATAGTATTGAGATCGGTTGTAGAAACTTCTTCTCCTATTTCAGAAGAGACTATGTTGTTGTACCTAAATAGATCATAGATGTCTTTTTCAGTAATGGTGGCAACTACAATTCTATAATCGCAAATTATGTTTTCTGAAATCGCATCGCCAAAGTTTAATGACGAAAAAGTTGGACCATATTTCTGTATGTCATCCATTGAAAAAACAACATTATCCGTACTACTTAATGCTGACTTAATTCTAGGAGAAACCAATCTTTCTGTTGCAGTCATGAATAATCGCTTTGAAATTTTAATATATTCATCACTCATGCCATAAATGAACATTAAACTATCTTTAGTACCAGCAGTACGATGACTTTCATCAAAAATTCCGAGATCGAAACTAAAATTAGTTAGACCATTAAGAGCATTTGCTACAGCATCTAAAGAATTATATGTAGCAAAAATAATTTTTTTGTTACCCTCTTTTGTTAGGAACGAATCGATTTCTACTGGGTTTGTTGTTACAGGAAAAGCCATATCCGATGCTGAATAATCAATTTCATCTTCTTCAAAATCTCCTATTACGGTTTTATCACTACAAACACATAGAAAGTCGAATGGTTCATTATGTTGCTCCATCCATGATTCAAGTGTTTGCTTTATTAAAGCTAGGCTAGGCACGATATATAGAACAGTTGAAGATATCATTTCTTCCTGTAACCACATTGCAATTAATGTTTTGCCTATTCCGCATGCAGCTATCAGTTTGCCGCGCTCATGATTCTTGAATCCGGATTTGATATCATCTAGGATCTTTCTTTGATAGGGTAGAGGTAAATGCTTTTCTTTTTCTATTAAAGGCTTTCCAATTAAGCTGTTTTTAAAATTAATGAAAAAAGCCTCATCTAAATCTAAAAATGAATCTACTAATAGTGACATTTGATTTTTCTTTTTATCAGAGACCTTGGGTAAGGTTGGACAGTTCGCTATGATTAGACGATAGTCTGCGTACTCTGATTCAGCCCAAAATGTTGACAAATCTTGTGCCGTTGGGATGGATCGATTACTTCTAAATTTTACTTGATACGCAACATACTTTCCATCATTTCGCTCAATAACTCCATCTACACCATTATCTTTTCTTTCAAGACGAAGTTTAATTCTTATTTCTTGAGGAATTTCATCTTCTAAATAGATTTCTTTGATATCAAAGATGTCAGAGTGTTGCTTAAGGTAAAAAAACGCAAATAGTTCCATTGCATCTCCTTTTTCTTTGTTATCAGTAATTTCTTCGATGACATGTTCTAACTCAGCAAAATTTTCAAACGGCATGCTTACAAGTGCATTTCTTTTTTTCATATTAAATCGACCTCCAAATTTTAGTATGTGCATATTATAACACGTGATAAAAGATTTGTATATAGCAAAATTGTTATATACGTGAAATAAAATTACAAAGTGATAAAATAAACACACGTGACAAATCGTACATTTGATGATAAAATATAGTTATAATTGTGGAAAACAATTACAATTAAATCATAAAGCTTTATGAAAAGGGGGAATTTAATGGGAACAATAAACTCTTTTAGAGATGTCGTACAAGACTTATTTTATAATAAAATATTTGAGGAGCTATCATCTCATATAGAAGAAAACCCTTCCGAGATAGACTGAAACTTCAATGATGTTGAATATCAAGACGAAGCCACTTTAGATTTTTTTTGAAGTGAATCTCAAGAAGGCGATAGATGCGAGATATGTTTGGCAATAAGAAAAAACCCTTCTAATAAGAATTAAAGTAATAATGACCATTATTTTTTGGGCCTCTCATACGCAACTTGAATAGTAGTACCTGTCAATAACGTATAACTTATTAAATACCTTTCAAAATAAATAAAAAAGCCTAAAGAAAATTGGAAGACTAAATAACAGGTAAATTTGCTAAATACATTGATGGGAAATAAGGGCAATAGCAGAGGAAACAAATGTGCGTGGGTCAGCAGTTCATGTATCTAATGTAATCAAATTAGTAGATTATTATAAGACAAAGGGATATAACCATAGAAAGATAAGAGGTATTTTTTCATTAGATTGGCAAGTAATGCTATCAGATCTATAACAATTTAACACCGCTGAAATGAACAGGTTAGTTTATAAGTAGGGGATAAACTAACCTGTTTTAGTCTATTTGAGAAAAAAAGCGACTGTTATTCTAATGCTTTATTATTGTTTAGTCCTAATAAGAATTAAATCTAAAAGTTTAGAAAAATTTATTTTTTTAAAAACTTGACAACAAAAACCATTATTCATTATATTACATTTAAGGTATTAAGGTATTTAACTCAATTAAATAAGGAATTTAAATTCATGTAAAACCTACTTTTATCATCAGTAGTACAGTTAAGGATATTAGGAAAATAAGAAGGTCATTTGATGAAGAAACTGTACTCGGGGAAGTTGCATCTACAGGAATTTGGCTGAGGCGCTGGGGGTTATATTATCCCAAGCGCTGCGCAGGGGAATATAAACCCCAGCGAACCGCAAAAGGCATTTTATGTTTTTGAAGTAGGTATTTTACAGTCTTTTGACTTTAATCTTAGTCGTTAAAGAAAGAAAACTTATTTAACCTTATACACCATCCTTCTGTCCTTTTACATAAGAAAAGGGAGGAGGTGAATGAGATGCCAAGAATGTCTTATTTAGATTACCAAATGCATGAACGGATGGAGGAAATGAAGTGTATAGGGCAGAGTAGACACAAAGCAAAGGAAGAATATAGACAAGCAGTGAATGAAAAAAGTTTTAATAGAACAGTAGGAATACACAGTTATAAGACCTATGACGCTTATAAGCAAACGAGTAAGGAGTTTATAAAATATATAAGAGCAGAATATAAGGATATAAAAAACATATCTCAAATATCAAAAGGACACATTATCGAGTATTTGCAAATAAGACAGGAACAAGGAAAAAGTATGTACACGGTCAGCAAAGATATGGCTGCACTTAATAAACTATTTAATACGAATATAACAAAAAAAGAAGCAAATATTGACCAGAGAAGTTATAAATATATAACAAGAAGCAGAGAAAATACGGAAAACGACAGGAAGTACAATCCTGATAATTATAGATATCAAATGTTAGTTGCAAAAGCAACAGGGTGCAGAAGAGAAAGTATCCTTAAGATAAAGCCAGAAAATTTTATTACCGGAGAGAATAATTTACCAGAAAAAGTACATTTAAAGGAGAAAGGCGGAAAAGAAAGATATGCAACGATCTTAAAAGAACATAGAGAAGAACTTAAGGAATTTTTAAAAGATAAAAAAGAAGGGGAAACCCTATTTAATAGATACACAAAAAAGATAGATAATCATGCCTTCAGAGCAGAATATGCAAAGGAAAGATACAAAGAATTAGTTAATGAAAAAGGAGAAGATAAAAAAGATTACAGAGGATTTGATAAAAAATGCTTAGAAAAACTGAGACTGTAAATAAATTTGTGCTTATTGAGTAAATAATAAAACTCAATCTGGCAAGAAATATTCAGTTGGATATAA
>NZ_JAVKGO010000014.1:0-44893 GCF_031432315.1 Serpentinicella sp. ANB-PHB4 | reverse complement strand
GCCAGTGATAATTTCATTTTACTGCGAGGTTTCTTTCTTTGCAAAGTTCAAATTTAGTTAATTACAGGAATGCTCCTGTTATATAATTTTTATGAATCTTCTTTAATGCGATAACTTGCAAAGTTAGGAGCCATGTATAAAATCGGAACAATTAAAATAAAGAACACGAAAGGATTTTTTAGACCTGCACCAAGCACAACTGCACCTGCCAATAAAAGTCCCATTATAATTCTAGTCCTAAAATTAACTACGTACTCGGTATTGCAAGAACCACATTTAACCGGTTTATACCCTAATAGTAACGATTTCATTATATCTTCTCTTTTAAATTCATTTGAACATTTTTTACATTTTTTCATTCGAATTTCCTCCCTACTGTATAAAACGATCACTTAATATTAAATTACACTTTCGATTGTTCTTTGCTACTTCCACAACTAGGACACTTATGGGAATTGTAATCAAATCTATAACCACACTCAAAGCATGTAGTTTGAAGTAATTGGCTACCTACTTCGCTGGGTAGACTTACATTTAATTTCTTTTTTAAGTAATCCACATTTTGAATTGTTCTTCCTAAAATTATTAATGCTATGCCATTTACCACGCCAAAAAAGCCTCCGGTTAGGGCTTTTACTGGTTGATCTGCTACATTTATGAGTAATCCTACTATTGCAATACCAATGCCTAATTTTCCTGAGACTTTTAAAAATTGTGCCTTTCTTTCCATTAGTTTCCCTCCGTCTTACATACTCAATATTTATTACTGAGAATCACTTCTTTTTATAATCAGCGCTACTTTTCATTACATTAACTATTCTACAAAGGTATTACTAAACCTTCCAATATAATACATATATTTATTGTATTATAGAGTCTAGCTAATTAGAGAATATAAAATGTTTATGCTTAATTACTTTTGATCATTAAAAAGGACCTCTCGATTTTTGAGAGGTCCTTGTGTGGTAAATATAATTTACAGTTGAAATTGTTTTCTGGTTTTCAACTTATATATTTCTTTTTCGTTCATCTGTTCCTTATGATGTAAAAATTCTATGCCATCTTTGATTTCTTCTAGACTTTCAGTTGTGTCGGTCTTAAATTCTGTTAAATCAATAGCCTGTTCTTTTACCATTACTAACTGTTCTTCAACATTTTCTAGTCTTGTTTCTATCCGGTCTAATCTACTATTTGTTTTATCCTGCCCATCTTTTAAATCTTTTAACTGCCCTAATATTTGTTCTAATATAGCTTCCATACGCTCCCCCTTGCCCGTTACTTATGTTATTAAATTATATCATATTCTCTATATTATTACATGGGGTCATTTTCATATTTAAAGTGTACTTTTACTGACTCTAAATTTCAGATTGAAGCTTTTCAATTGCTCGTTCCCAACCTTGGTCTGCAGACTTTTTATACCATTTTTTTGCTTGTTCTTTATCCATATCTATCCCTGTGCCATATTCATAGCATTGCCCAATATTGTACTGGCCTCTTTTATTTCCAGCATTGGCTGCTTTTTCAAACCACTTAAAGGCTTCTACATAATCTTTTTCAACACCATCTCCAAATTTATAGCACAAGCCTAAGTTGTGTTGTGCATCACTGTCATTTTGATAGGCTGCTTTTTTATACCATTTTACTGCTTGTTCATAATCCCTTTCTACACCTCGCCCTAGGTCATAACAAAGTGCAAGTTCGTATTGGGCTATTACATCATCTTTATTTGCTGCTTTTTCAAAGTATTCAAAAGCTAATTTTTCATTTTTTTCTACGCCATTACCTTTTTTGTAAAATTGCCCTAATCTTCGCTCTGATTTTATATCCCCTTGTTCTGCTGCTTTTGTAAACCATTTAATTGCTGCTTGTATATCTTTTTGTACACCAGTGCCTTTTTTATAACTTAACCCTAAGTTACTTTGGGCTTTTGCCAAACCTTGTTTCGCTGCTTTTTCAAAGTATTTAAAGGATTTTACTAAATCTTTATCTGTTCCTAAACCATTGTAATAGTAATACCCTAGTGCATTTTGGGCTTGGCTATGGGCGCTTTCTGCAGCCTTTTTTATGTATATGTATGCTTCTCCATAATTTTTTAGTTGATTATAGTACATGCCTAGTTGATACTGACTTTCAGGACTTCTCTCTGATAATTCCTCTACTTTTTGTAATGCTTGCTCTTCGTTTTGATTTTCATTTTCGTATAGAATCTTTTCGTATAATAATAAAGCTTTATCTAAATCTTTTGCTGCACCTTGTCCTAATTCATAAGCTTTTGCTAAGGTATACTGGGCTTTTTTATAACCTGTTTTTGCTAAACTCTCTATTCTATTGCGGGCAAGTATGCTTCCTTGTATACTCGCTTTTTCATACCAATACAATGCTTTTTCTTTATCCTGTGGCAAGAGTTTGCCTTCCTCGTATACAATTCCTAACTTAAACTGGGCTGCGGGGTCTTCTTTAGCCGCTTTCATGCTTTGTTTTAATTGTTCTAAGGCTATTATTAATTCTGAAATAGATGTTTCTCCTTGTTCTTTTGCTCTTTCATAGCATCTGATGGACTGCTCTATGTCAGGTTTTACAAAAATGCCCATTCTGAAAAAGTCTCCCAACCGTATAGTTGAGGGGGTATGCCCTTGGGAATCTAGTTCTTTGTGAATTGCATGGGCTTCTTCTAGGTTTCCTTTTTGAACTAAATTTTCTGCTCTGTTATATTCTTGGTCAAAAATTGATATTTCTTTTTTTGTTTTTGTAGTTCCTCCTGTTTCATTTGTGGGGTTTAATATTGTTTGTTCTAAGTCTTCTAATTCTTCAAGTACATCTGATGTGAAAATATTTTCACCAAATACTTGTATAGCGTTATTCAAATCTAAAATAGTTTTACTATTTAGGGATGTTCTATGTAATGGGTTCATTTCTGTGGCATGTCCATAATCATTTCTTGCTATTCTCAGTTGATTTAATAACTTTCTTTCGTTACTGTTCAAATTTAATTTAAATTCACTCTCATACAGTAACACGCTACTGGCAAAGGTGACATCTATGTCATTCTTTGAATAATTACCATTGTTTTTATTTAAAAAGACTTTATATTTCTCATAGTTTTTATCATTGCTATTACTACTGTCTTGTACGTAAGCCTTAATAAAAGGTATTAGATTTTTTTCGAACCATTGGTTTCCATACTTTTCATTAAATTTATACGCTACAACCTCTTGAAAAAACCTATTTAATATAATTAGTATTCTTTCTTGTACTGATGGTTTCATCGTGATCATCCCTTCTACCCATGTTTGTCCTCTTATACTTTTATTTTATCAGACATTTTTAATAAATAGAACAATAATACAAAACAAAAGCACTTATTATGATACCTCCTTAAGCTGAAGTTGAAGGGACGATTAATAAGTGCATGTTATGTTGTTTAATTAATATTGTACTTTTCTTACATTGGCTTATTAAATAAATTGTTGAAGTAAGTTCAAAATCATTGAGATAATAATCCATGTAAATCCTGGTATAATAAATAAAATAAGAATCCATATTTTAATTCTTCTTTTTTTGTTATACGAAACTTCCCAGTCGCCTTTAATTTTTTCCTCAACTTCATCCTTCTCATCTATATCTGTCTCTATTTCTTCTTTATAAACCTTTATTATTTCATGTGCCTTTTCAAGCAATGCTGAAGGCACATATAAATCAATCCCTAAATTAGATCTTCCCATATATATTGACACGTACCCACCGGCACCTCTATGCTTCTTTAAAACAGGAATCTGATGTTGCTGTAGTTGTGATTCGATCATTGCGGCTTCTAAGTCACTACTTACGGATAATAAATGTGCTTCTTTTTATAAACTTTATTATTATCCATCCCCTCTAGCGAAGTAACCAATTCACTATCACACATACTACATGTGACAAATCCTTCTCTATATTCTTCTTTACATTTTGGACACCATGGCATTTTAATCCCCCTAGTACTATTTACTATTCAATTTCAGACAAGTTAAAAGCGATCTAATACAGAAATAATATTATTAAACTCCTCAATTGACAGATTTCTATTTTCTTGCCCTGTTTCTTCTGAATATAAATTTTCTTTAATATATAATATTTTTTCTTTTATTTTTATTAAATCTTCTCTAGTAGAATCTAGGTTTGCACTAAATATCATTTCATCAACTTGATAAGCACCTAGGTTTATTAAGTCAAAAAATCCATCATTTATATTATCTTTTAAAAGTCTATCTGCAGTTCTGAGTGCAACATACACTTTTTTAAACTCTCTAGATAGTTTCGCTAGTTGTTCGTTGCTAACCTCTTCTTGCTCTAACACACTTTCTAGGCGATGACTTAAACTTCTATTTATAAAATAAAATTCATTTAGAAAGCCTTCAAAACCTCTTCGATTGTGGATCTTTTCATTTACTAACATTAAAGATGTAATCGTAAGCGCAATAATTAGAACTATGCATATTATGCTTAGATTATTTTTTGTCCATTTTCTAAATTGTTTCATATTTTATCCCCCTAATATCTAACGGTAGTTATTATTTACTGTGCTGCTCTTTGTTTTATACAAAAACGTGAAAAGAACTACGCTTAATTGCTAATTAGTTCTTTTCACATATATTGTTATTTGGAATTCTATTAGCTGTCACATTATTTATTGCTTTTCATCATTATCACTATTTTCTTTATATATAAACCCCTGACCCCTACTAGTCTCTGCATTAAGTATCATAAAAGACATTATAATAACTATTCTGTGGAAAAATTACAATACCTTTCATTTTGATGTATTTTTATTATTTAAATTACAAAAGGACCAATCAATTTTGATAGATCCTTTTATTGTTTCTGCAACCTCTTTTCAACTGAGTATAAACTAAGTATGTAGTAACAAAATTTCAGTAACTTTTTAAAGAAAAATATTCACTGAAATAATTGTTGCTGTAATACCAATGAAACTTCCAATAATTAAATCGCTTAAGGTATGTCTATTTAGGGTTAATCGTGCCCAAAAAACAACGGGTAGCATGAGTAGACTTAGTAAAATTTTAGGGTTTAAAACCACTGCTAAAAAAGATAATGGTCCTGTTACTCCACAGGCATGACCGCTGGCCTTCTTTTTTACTAAAAAGTTTACTGAACTTAATAGTATGCCTGCAATAAAGTATGTCATAAAAAAAGTTCTCACTCCTAGTGGCGCGTTAAACACAAATGCACCGATTAAACCTACAACTTGACCAAGTACGCCCATTATAAAGGCAAAGTTTCGCTCTCCCTCTCGGCCGTTTTTAAATTTGTCAAATTGATTTTTCAGTCCGTAGGCACTAATTGGTATTAGTACTAAACAGAATAGGGTCCAGACTAACCAAAAACCGCCGCCAAAGAACGCTGGTTGATTCCAGTGAAGAACCAATATTGCTACTAATGCCATAATTGGAACGACGGTTAGTACACTAATTATATGGGCTATTTTTTCCTTCATATGTGTCCCCTTCCTTATATAGCTTTTATTATTTTAGAAATCGATTTAACCAGTCTAAGCTATCCTCTATCATCTTTACTGTTTTGTAGTGATCTAGATTTGGCGACTCTATCAACTGGATGTTCTCACTACTTTTATACATATCCTTAATTTCGTTGTAGAAATACCTTTGTGTATCGATAGGTACTTGTGTGTCACTGTCACCATGTAATAGAAGGATGCCCCTTTGCCTGAATGTGTCTTTTGATTTAATTGGATCATTTGCTTTTATGTATTCCATTTGTTCTCCTGTTGCAAACTCAAGATTATGTAGTTTTCTAAAGTGATATTCTGCATTTTCCCAGGCACAGGCACCGTTCATATTAACTAAGCATTTTATGTTTTCATTTTGTGCGAAGATCCCGCTACTAATAAATCCTCCCATAGAACTACCCATGACAGCAATTTTATTGTTGTCTACATCTAGTGTTTTAATCGCTTCTGTTATAAGATCTGTAAACTCATTAACTGATTGGAATACTACTCTCCAAAAATTAGCCTGCATCACCTCTATACTTTCATAGTCTAATGCGCCTCTTTCCCCATGATCAATTGAGTCTGGAATAACGACTCTATAGCCATTTTGGGCTAGTATTGTTCCAATGAATTTAAAGTTTTCTTTGTTGGATGACCATCCGTGATATAAAACCACCGTTGGTAAGTTTTCATTAATAAAGTTTGGTTTAATATGTATGCAGGGGATGCCTGCTAGTTTGATTTCATTAACATCTACTAAATGGTACTGATTCATACATAGCCTCCTTGCTTTTTCTATAATTTTTATTCAATTCTCTTTGTTACCCTCTGACTAAATTATAGTAAAACATTCTCTTTTTTTCACCATTATATAGGAGATTAAAGCTTTAGTCCATATTGGTAATGCTTTATTTATCATGATTTCATGCCTTAACATGGACCGATAAAAGATGCAATAATTCTTTGTAATATCTGTTTTTTAGTTCTCATGCTGGGTAAGAGAAAAATAGAAACACCATAAGACTTTTATTATAACAATCCAATTTTGTCAGTTGTCTACGCTTTTAAACAATTGTAATTATCATTATTTATGGAATTTTTTTATAAATTTACTTAGGATAATTTACTGTTATAATAGTCTAGCGGCTATATTATTAAGGAGCACTTGCGTATGCTTATCACTAAAGTTTTCATTAATGAAATATACAAAGGAGGAGAAAAACCATGTTAAAGAAACTTAAAAACAAAATATCACTTATTATTGGTATCATGGTTATGATTATGGTATTAATCTCTACGATCACAACCGGAATTTTAGTTTCGGACATGTTTGGTGATTACGTACAAAACGATGAAGAACAAAATGTAGTTTCAAATGCCAATTTATTAGGGACAATCTTACAAAACGAAGCAGAAAAAATTGAGATTTTTTCGGAAACAGACATGGTACAAACGATGGACTGGGATATCATGGGAGACTTTTTAGAAAGTCAACATGCTCAAAATACCGATACATATGATTTGCTATTTGTGTCAGACACAGATGGTGATTTTACAACTACTGGAGGTATTGAAGGTAATGTACGGGATCGAGACTATTTCCCCCTAGTTATGCAGGGTGAAACGGTTATTTCAGAACCAGTTGTTTCTGTATCTACTGGCGAAGTTATATCTGTTATTGCAACCCCTATTACCAACGAGTTTGGGGAAATAATTGGTTTAATGGGTGCCTCTGTTAATTTATCTTCTTTTAGTCATGTTATAGAACCTTTTAGGGTGGCCCACGAGGATTCTTACTCCTATGTTGTTTCCGGTGATGGGACGATTATCCTTCATCCTAACCCTAACCTAATTATAGATGAAAATATTTCTGTTGCATCTAATCTTATACCAGAGGAAATTACAAATGCGTCTGATACTATTTTGAATGAAGAATTTGGTCGGGAAGAATATGTATTTGAAGATACAACAACAGAAGTATACTTTAGTACTATTCCTGGTACAAATGACTGGAAGTTACTTACGAGAGTACCTGCTGAGTTTACAAGTGCTCCGGTAACTGCTGTTACATCAAGGATAAATCTTATATTATTAGTAATTGGAATTATTTTCTCCATTATTACGGGTATGGGATTAGGTACTTGGATCAGCAAACCAATAGAAGACTTATCTAATTTAATTCATAAACAAGCAAACTTTGATTTATCTTTTACGGATGAAGATAAAGCATATAAGCACTTAAAACGTAAAGATGAAATTGGCATGATAACCAAATCGATACAAAATATGAATCATAATATTGTTGGGTTAATTAAAAGCATTAGTGATATGGCAAAACAAACAACCCACTCTTCAGATCAACTATCTGAAAATAGTCAACAATCCTCTGTAGCAGCTGAAGAGGTTGCAAAAACTATCGAGGAAATTGCAAGTGGTGCATCTGGACAAGCTCAAGAAACAGAAGCTGGAGCTGGGCATATAAATGACTTAGGTGTATATATAGAAAATAATTCAAAATCCGTTATTTCTCTTAATGAAGCTACCTCTGAAGTTAGTCGCCTAAAAGACGAAGGTGTTGAAACAATTAATGATCTATTATCTAAAACAGCGGACAGCAATAAAATTACGAAGGATATTCATGATACGATTGAAAATACCAATGAAAGTGCAAAACAAATAGAAAAGGCAAGTCAGATGATTAGCAGTATTGCAGAGCAAACAAATCTCTTAGCGCTAAATGCTGCTATTGAAGCTGCACGGGCTGGGGATGCGGGCAAAGGATTTGCTGTTGTTGCTGAAGAGATCAGAACTTTAGCAGAACAATCCAATGTATTCACAGAAGAGATCAACCAAATTATTGGGGATTTAACCAATAAAACTACTTTTGCAGTGGATAAAATGGACACGATGTCTGAAGTTGTTTCTTACCAAACCCAAAGTGTAGAAGAAACTAATAATAAGTTTGAGGGTATTTCCATTGCCATTGAAAAGATCAAAAATGCTATTGCTGAAGTAAATGAATCTAAAGAAAATATGGAAAATAAGAAAGATGAGATTATTAGTATCATCGAAAATTTATCAGCAATTTCAGAGGAAAATGCTGCAGCAACGCAGGAAGCATCTGCATCTGTAGAGGAACAAACCGCTTCTATTGAAGAAATTGCTACTGCTAGTGATTCATTAGCACAATTGGCAATTGATTTACAAAAAAGTATCGATAAATTTAAATACTAATTGACTATAGGATTTTTTAAAGGCTCCATAGTATGTGTTGATTTGATACCAACGTCATAACTATGGAGCCTTGTTCATTTAATCGTAAAATTTCTGAATTATGTCTAATAGCATCTAATAAACATTATTGGATCAAGTTTACCTTTATTTTTCCTTCTTTTTCTGGTGCCTCTACATCTTTACCATTTTTCTGTAACTTTAATAACCATGCCATATTTTTACCAAGGATTCTCATGATTTGTACGCCTTCTTCATCTTTTAGCATATCTCCTGGCAGCTTACCATGAACGATATTCCAATAGTTTGAAGTTGGTGCTAGCATTTCAGAGTATGTAATATAATTGTTTAATTGTTGAAAAGTTGATATTCCACCGGAGCGTCTAAGTGCAACCACTGAGGCGCCTACTTTGTGTCTAAATAATCCACCATTTGCCCCTGCAACATAAAAAGCACGATCTAAAAAGCTTTTCATTGTACCGTTTATTCCTGAATAATAAACCGGTGAACCAAGGATCATCCCATCGGCTTCTTTCATTTTTTGAATGATTACATTTACTTCATCGTCAATAATACATTTTTCATTTTTATTTTCCTTGCATTTTTCACAGGCTATACAACCGCTAATATTATGGGACCCTACATCTATTATTTCTACTTCAATATTTTCTTTTTGTAATTCTTTCGCTACGATATTAAGTGCGTGATAGGTATTTCCATCTTTCTTTGGACTTCCGTTTAATGCAACAACTTTCATTTTCATACTCCTCCTTTTTATTTCTCTATAACTATTTACTTATTTATTTAACTTGCATTGGTATGCTTCGTTGCTCAAGAGATCGATCTGGTTGCCCTAGTTGATTTACTCCCCATGCCCATAGCGTTCTATCTTTTTTTATAACAGTAGTATATAATCGTCCCGCAGAAACTTTCAAAACGTCATCCATGAATTTTCCTGGTTTATTTCTTTCTTCTGAAGCGATCCCCTCTAATGCTACAATGTCATTACCCCAAATCCACAAGCTACCATCACTTTTTATGGCTGTTGTGTGATTTCTACCTGCAGAAACCTGAATAACATCCTCTTTTACCTTTTTTGGCGTATTGCGCCCGCCTATTGTATCGTCACCCAGTTCTCCGTGTTCGTTATAACCCCAGGTCCATAAACTCCCATCTTCTTTTATGGCTGCTGTATGACTAAACATGCCTGCTGAAACACTTTTAACATTTTCCATAATTTTAACTGGTTTGTTCGTATTTCTGTTTGTATGATCCCCTAACTGTCCAAAAAGATTGTTCCCAAGTGCCCATAGGGTTCGATCCTCTGTTATAACCATGGTGTGCTCTCCACCTAGAGAGATATCTGCTACGTTATCCATTATTTTTACTGGTGTATTTGTACTTTCTGTTATGGTTTCTCCTAGCTCTCCATAGCTATTGGTTCCCCAAGCCCATAGGCTTCCATCATTTTTAATTGCCATGGTATGATTAAACCCTGTTGAAACAGTAGTTACATCCTCCATTATTTTTACCGGTTCATTACGATGGTTATAGGTCCCATCTCCTAGTTGTCCTCCACTGTTATCTCCCCATGCCCAAAGGGTACCATCTGTTTTAATTGCCATGGTATACAGTTTTCCCGTAGATACTTTAACAACATCCTCCATTATTTTAAAGGGTTTGTTTTCATCCCCTTCTTCTCTATAAAAAGTACCTGTTCCATCTCTACCCCAAATCCACAGGCTATTGTCATCTCTAATAGCTGCGGTATGATCTAGTCCAGCAGAAACATAAATTACTTGACCATTACTTAATTTATCTTCTGGTAGCAGTCTTATTATTATTGCAGCCATCAATATGATGACTGTTGTAAATATCAATATTCTTTTATTTTGATCTCTTAGTTTTGTCACACTTTCTCCCCCTGCTTGTAGTATTATATAGCTACTTTACGTCTTTCAAATATAGTATAAACGTAGAACAAATTCTTTTTAAACATTATATATTAGATATAGATTTTCGTCTATGTTGATCCTTTTTGAACATATGAACTCAGCTTCAAATATACAAAAAACCTTGAATTAAAATTCAAGGTTGATTTTATACATTTCTTCTTATTTTACGTGGTAACTTTCTTGGAAGTTGCATCATTATATGATCCACTTTTTCTTTGTACTTACCATATAGCAATATATTTACAAATATCAAGTTTAGTCCTACTAAATAACCCGCAATGATATCTGTGAAAAAGTGTCTGCCATTTAACATTTGTCCCCCACCAACGCTGAGTACAATAATAGTCGCTATGCCGATCCAACTGGCTTTGATTCCTTTGTTTTTAATATGTAAATATACGCAACATGTTAAAAATCCAAAAAATAAGGTAGATTTCATAGCGTGACCACTTGGAAAGCTGTAAGAAATGCTATCGGCTCCTAACCCCCAAAAATCTACAAAGACTGTTGCCGCAGGTCTTGGTCGTTGAATGAATTTTTTCATTGCATAGGTAACCACAAGGCCACAACTCATAATCGATAAGTACAGCACCATTAAATCAAAACGATACTTTCTAAGTAGTACCAGTAGTGTTAGTACTGTTAAGATAAATAAGCCTTCTGTTGATCCAAGAAACACGATTTGTTCCATAAATGCATGCAGTTTCGGTGTTGACCAAGCGTTCATCCACTCAAAGAAAAATGAATCTAAAATAAGTGACTCTTTTTTTAACACTGTCACAGTTAGTATAACTACTGACAAGGTTAAGAGATAGATTGTATTTTTTATTACTTTATTATTTTTCATTTTTTAAATACCTTTCTTAGAAATTCAGATTATAACCTTCCAATTAATTTATCTAGAAATATGTGTTTCATATTGACCAAATTACATAGTACCACGTTATAAGTGTTATATTTGTCGAATACTGTCGTATTGTTTAAAAGTTTTTAACAAATTTAATATCTAATTCATTATAAGCATAGGGTCCAATAAATATTCCAAAAAAACAAAAAGCAGGTAGAAGGTTCCTCTGCTTATGAGAACTTACTCCTAACTGCTTTACTGTTTAGTTTTTATTTTAGTTCATATTTTCATTTTTAAATATTTTTATTTCATTATCTTCAGAAGGAATGTAAGCCATATCTACGTTATCCCCTGGTTGTGTAAGTACTAGGTTAACATGGTTCTTAAAGGAACCTCTGTATAGTTTATTTGAACCTTCTAATTTAATAAAATAGTATGTGTCCCCTTCTATAACGACAGGGTTTATTCGTTCTATAACGCCGGCAGCTTCTTCTAATTCTGATTCATCTACGATAAAGTCTGTATCACTTCTTAAACCTATTTCCATCATATATTCTAGTTGTGCGGTTTCTAAGCTTCTCGATACACCACTTCTCATATAGTCTTTTACACTAACAAAGGCGTACTCTGCAATATTGTTATTACTATCTTTTAAAGTAATAAAGTAGGTCGGTTCTCCTCCAACACTAATTAATATCGGGAATGATGCACTATAGCCTGCATTTTGCACTCTTCCTTCTGCAATATTCATTGCTTTGGTTTCTGTTGCACCGGATACTCTGTAAAAAGTCACTTCACCGGTTCGGCTATCCATTAACATAAACCCGTTAGTAGACTCATCAGCTCCCCAAGAGGTTATACCGGAGTAGTAGTAGGCTCTGCCATCATTGTAAACCATATTTCTACCGGATGATGGTTTTAATTGTCCTTCATTAGATGGGTTAAACCATCCATTAGGATACCTTCCCCAGTATTTTAATCGTTCTTGATAAAAAGCTTCTGGTACAATTCTATTAACCCACTCTGGAGCATTATTATCTTCGAAAAATGTTATTCCTCCATCTGTTGCGTCAACCAGCAGTATCCCTTCTTCTATTGATCCTTTTCTACCGATTTCATTATCATATACGGTAATTACATAGTATGGATGTCCTTCTGGGTCGATTTCAAAGGAAAAATCCGTATAGGCTTTGGTTCGTGAGTAGTTTTGATATACATGTCTTTTAATATCATTACTTAAGTAGGCACTTTGGGTATATTTTATATTAAAATCACGGACCAGTTCTGTTTCTCTAGTTGTGGCATTTACTTTTATGTATCCTGGGGAACCTTCTCTATTGCTTCTCCATCTAAAAAATCCCCTATGTTCTAAAGGTGCCACCCAGTAAAAGTTTTCTCCAACGGTTTGCAAAGTAAAACTGCTTTCCCTTAGCTCAAATTGGGAGCCAAGACCTGTTTCACTTCCTAGCCTGTTTTCTGCATGTCTTAATGCATCGTTAGAATCTAATATCCTAAGTCTTGAAGTATCAACTACATTCATATCTTCTTTAAAAGGTTTTTCTTCAACTTCGCCGATTAACCCATGTCTTTCATCCGCTGTAAATATACCGGAGTTTATGAAAGCATAACCAAAATTCAGTACTACTAATAATACCGGAACAACCGCTAAGTATTGTAGGTATTTAAATCTTCTTGCTGCAAAATATATTCCAATTGGTGTTGTTAATGCAATTAGATAGATCCACCATATTAACATATCAAATCTAAACATTGGTGGTAAGAACAGCCATTGCAGGAACCAACCAATTACTAATATAAACCCTATAAAGACTAAATCTAATATGTGAAATACGCCCTGGGCAAACTCACTTATTTTCGTTTTCATATATTTTCCCCCTTTTTTTTATGCACAATTTTAACGATATTTGTTTGTTAATGAATTATTTTACAACGTTCATTATAACATTTATATGCTACTAATATTATAGTTAAATTCAAAAATGATGAATTCCTCAATTATTACACATTAGTAGAACGAAAATATACGCTCTCTTATTATCATAGAAAATCATATTGTGATAAACTAAAAGTAATTTTTATTTGTAAAAAAAGTTTATAGCATAAGAATAAGGATTTAGTACAGGGGGTAATTCAATGAACGCTTATGAAGCGCTTAAAACATACTTTGGGTATGATGCATATAAAAAAGGTCAAGAAACTTTAGTTGAAGGAATTTTACAGGGTAAAGATGTTTTAGGGATCATGCCTACTGGTGGTGGTAAGTCTTTATGTTATCAGTTACCGGCCTTGGTTTTGAATGGGGTAACTATTGTCATCTCTCCTCTAATCGCTTTGATGAAGGACCAAGTAGACGCCTTAGAAGAAATGGGGATTAATGCAACGTACATTAACAGTAGTCTTTCGGAATCAGAGGCGGCACTGCGAGTTCAAGAAATAGAAAACAACACTTATAAAATCATATATGTGGCTCCTGAACGATTAAATACGATTGGTTTTAAGGAACTGGCACAGCACTTGAACATTTCATTAATTGCTGTGGATGAAGCCCACTGTATTAGCCAATGGGGACATGATTTTAGACCTAGCTATAAGGAAATTCCTCGATTTATCAATGGCCTAAAGACTAGACCTATTGTTGCAGCCTTTACTGCTACTGCAACGACGGAAGTAGTCAGTGAAATAGAAAAACTACTAGCTCTTGAGCAACCGATTACTGCAATAACTGGTTTCGATCGCCCTAATTTACTCTATAAAGTTGTAAAAGTCAGTAATAAGTTTGCCTATTTACTAGATTATTTACAGGATCATTATCCAGAAAATACGGGTATTATCTATTGTTCTACAAGAAAAACTGTGGATTCTTTAGTGAAAAAGTTAAGAGAAAAGGATATTGAGGCCGTTGGCTATCATGGTGGTATGACCCAAGACTTAAGGCAACAAAATCAAGATGCTTTTATCTTTAACAAGGCGAAAATCATTGTGGCAACCAACGCTTTTGGAATGGGTATAGATAAACCGGATGTCAGATTTGTGATTCATTATAATATGCCTCAAAACATGGAGGCTTATTATCAGGAAGCCGGCAGAGCAGGTAGAGATGGGGAGGATAGTGCGTGTATTCTTATGTATTCTCCTTCAGATATTGTAAAGCAAAAATTAATCCTACAAAACGAATTTATGTCACCTGAAAGGGAGCAGTTGTTGTACAAAAATCTTCAGTATTTGATAGACTATTGCCACACTAATGACTGTCTTAGGAGTCGTATTTTAACCTATTTTGGTGAGAAGTCTTTATCTAGTAATTGTGGAAAATGCAGTAATTGTTTAGAAAGTGCCGAAATGGTAGACATTACTTTAGAGGCTCAGAAAATTTTTTCATGTATTTATAGAGCAAAAGCCCGATATGGTGTTGCTATAATCACACAAATTTTAAAGGGTTCTAAAAATAAAAAAATACAAACCTTAGGATTAGATCGCTTATCCACCTATGGCATTATGAAAGAATATAGTACAGATGTGATCCGTGAGATTACGATGACCTTAGCCGCTAAAGGATATATTCATGTGACTACGGATCAGTTTCCGGTTTTAAAGTTAACGGAAAGGTGTCGTAATGTTTTTAGTGGAGAAGAGAAGGTTTATCATAAAAAGAATTTGGTTGAGAAGAAGGAATCCTTAGAAAATAATAGCCGTAATAAATCTAAAAAGTTGATAGAGAAGTTTGAAGAAGCACTCTTTAATCAACTTAAGGAACTGCGTATGCAGTTATCCCAAGAAAAACAAGTGCCTACTTTTGTAATTTTCCATGATGCTGCACTAAAGGAAATGGCGGCTGCTTTTCCTCAAAATAAAGTTGAATTTCTTTCTATCAATGGTGTTGGTATGAAAAAGTATGAAACCTATGGAGAAGCTTTTATTTCAGTAATTAAGTCTTATTGTGAAAAAAACAATATCGTTGTAGCTGAATCAATAAAAGAAAATATTAAGGAAGTAAAGGTAGCCCAGCAGGATAAAGAGCAAGGCTTGGATCGTTATGTCCTTACCTATAACTGCTACGAGGAAGGACTCCCTTTAGAAGCTATTTCAACAAAAAGAGAAATGACAACCAGTACGATTTTGCAACATTTAAAGAAATGTGAAGAAAAGGGAAAAAGTATCGATTGGGAAAGATTTTTAAATGATCCTTCTAAGGAAACAAAAATATTAAAAGCCATTGAAACAGTAGGTTTTGAAAAATTAAAACCTATTAAAGAAGCGTTGACGGAAGAAATAACCTATGATGACATTCGTATCATTATCTATAAAAACAAACTAAGTAAAGTTAATTAAGGCATACTGTCCCCACAGCACGAATTGGGGACCCATCGGCATTTTCTATTTTCATTGGTAGACAGGAAAATAGAAATGATTTGTTAATCAATGGTTCTAAATTTGTTAAGTTTTCAATTATAACTATATTATTTTTTAAAAATATATGGTGATTTGTTAACATCCTATCCCCTTCTTTATCTATAGATATTGCATCTATCCCTATGCCTTTTAAATTAGTAAAGTTCGCTAGCCATGTAGCCGCTTCTGGACTTAGTACAGGGTACTGGGAAAAATACTGATCATTCCCCCAGTATTGATCCCAGCCTGTTTTTAAAATAATAAAATCTATAATTTTTATTCTGTTTTCAAATGTAGAAATATAATCTAGGTCTATTGTGGCTCTCCTTGTATTGTCCACTTCTAAAACCATACCTTCTCCAAGGAACTGACTTACGTCAAATTGGTCTAAAGTTTTACCTTCTTTAATAATATGGGCTGGGGCATCCATATGGGTACCGGTATGTGAAAAGAAGGTAATCTTTTTTTCTATAAATCCATCTTGCTCTAAAGTGTTTGCTTGCTCAAATATAGGTGCTTCTGTACCCGGATAAACTGGCATACCAGGATATATGTATTGACTTAAATCGATTGTTTTCAAGGAATTCACTCCTTTTAATAATCCTATCAAAATTTTGGGAAAACAAAACCTTAGCGGCTATCTAAGGTTTTGTTTGCTAAACTATTTAATTAAGAAACCTTTGTGATGTGTAAACTTCTCATCATTAAAATCATACATCTCTTTTATATGCTGTATGCTTAGGGCTTCAATATCTACACTTTTAGGTACAGTCTCTTGTTGATCGTCTAACCATATGTTCCAAAGTTCTAAATTGTAACCCCTCTTTAAATTGTTTTTTATATATTGTATAAGCTCCTGAGCCCTTGATTCCGTGTACTTTAAATTTACCTGATAAATGAAGGGCTTATCTGTATAAAACAATGGGTCACCAATAGGCATATCCTCTAAAATTGTCAGTTCATATAAGTCTTCTTCACTTTCTGCAACCAACACTTTTTCATTTGGGTCCATCTTATCCCAGGGCATCAACTCATTGGCCTGTATCCCTAGTTTAATAGCTTATTTTACAGTGATATATTTTTCTTTTTCATTATGCTTCTCCGGTAATTTATATTCTGAGGCTAAAAACGAATATGCACTCATGTTATCCCATCCTTATGTTGGTTTTCAACGAAATGTGTAATTAAACTGTCTTGAATAAATGGTATGGTTACATTTTTCTTTCTTCTACTCTCATCTTAAGCAAAAGGACAGTCCTATGCTCTTCAATCATTTTGTTAATTTCCTCTTGGTCTTGATAGTCATGTATTATTCTCATTGACCCATCTGCTTGACCGTATACTGCTAAAATTATTTCTTTCCCTGATTCCAATCCAACAAACTCGCTATCGATGGCATAACCCCAACTACTGCTTCCGTGGTTCACAAAAAAGTCTTTCTCAATAAGTCTTGGATTCATTCTAACATTATCTGAATATAAGAAAAGTTGAGCCTGATCGCTACCAGGACTAATAATACCTAAACCCATTTTTCCTTTTATTTCTTCATTAGGATGTGAATGGTAGGTTAGTTGTCTGAGGGGGTATGGTTCTACAATTTCACCATCCTTATATCCCTCAACCCATATATTAACTTCACTTTGATTTGCTTTTGGTAGCTTAAAGTTAAAGTCAAATAGTACCCCGATGTTTAGTTCTTTAAATGTATTTTCGTATTCTGAATCGGCATTTGCAGAAACATATGCAATGTAATCCACCCCATCATTACTACTTTTAGTAGTACAACCTACACTTAACAACAATGTTATAACAACTAGCAATATTAAATATTTGTATTTGGTCAAAGCACTTCCTCCTTAGTTCTACTGTCTTCGGCTAAAAATCTTTATTATAACTGTTCATTCAATTCTTGATATACTGATTTGGTTTGCTCTGGATCCCTAAAATTTAAAATAAAATACTGATTTTCTGTATGTATAATAATATAAGGGGAAAGGTTAGAATGGATAAACAACCTACCTCTACCCATATCTTCAAGTTGGAAGTTTCCTCTTAGATTATACCCCACATCCATACCGCCTATTTTTCTCTCAATCTTTGGAATTTCTTCTACTAACTCGACATTTTCAATATGATCATATTGAATATCTCTACCGTAGATACCACCAATAGAAATTCTGTCTTCCGTGAAGGAAACCTGTGCTTCCCGAGTCCCTACAAAAAATAATGCTCCTAAAAGCAAACCGACGGGTATCAAAATAATTAAAGCTATTCTAGTTTCTAATTTTTTATTTCTCGGATTATGGTCAAATCGCTGGACATAAAATAAGATGAAAACTGTCAACGGAAAAATAGTTAGATAACCTAACAATGCCAGAAGACGATAGCCATAAGTTGTAGCAATACCTGATATCATCATTAGTCCACCTATTGCAAGGCAAAAATTACCCATTGCTCTAGTTAGACCCACTCGATCTACATTTTTCTTTTTTTCTTGGCTCATGGTATTAAAGCCGGCGATTAGAAAATCCCACTTAAATACCCTTAAACAAACGCCTAAAATAATAAATAACCCAGCAATTAAATACGAGATCATAACGTTCCCCCCATAAAGTACATTTCTTTACATTATATATTACGCTTCTGCTATAAATTTTCCTCTTTTCAAAGTAAATAAGTCGACAATTTTTTATAATATTTTCACAACTTTCATTTTTGGGTTTACCACTTTTATGTTTTCTTCATTCACGTATTATAAGTTCAATAAATGGGTAATAATTTATAAGAAAGGTATTGAACAAAGTATTGTGTAAAGATATAATGAATATTCAATTGTATAAGGTATAATAATATCCTATACTATAAACAAACTTAAAAGGAGGGTACACTATGATACCAACACCCCATATTGAAGTAAAAGAAAATGATGTTATCGCTAAAACAGTTTTAATGCCTGGGGATCCATTAAGAGCGAAATTTATTGCAGATGAGTTTTTAGAAGACGTTGTACACTTTAATAGTGTAAGAAATGTTTTTGGTTATACTGGTACATATAAAGGAAGAAGAATTTCAGTTATGGCTAGCGGCATGGGTATGCCTAGTATTGGAATTTACTCATATGAATTGTATAAATTTTATAATGTTGAAAATATTATTCGTATAGGATCCTGCGGAGCTTATACTAAAGATTTAAATCTGTATGATGTAATTCTTGCTAAGGATGTGTGGAGTGAGTCAACTTTTGCAAAAGTGCAAAGTGGTTATGATGACTCGGTTATTGAAGGATCTGATGAATTAAATCAAAAACTAATTGATATTGCGAAATCTTTAGATATTCCGTTACATATTGATAGAGTTCACTCTTCTGATGTATTTTACAGAGAAAACTTCGAAGCATACAAAGATATCTATAAAAATCATGGCTGTGTAGCAGTAGAAATGGAAGCTTTTGCACTGTTCCACAATGCTAAGGTTCTTGGTAAAAAAGCAGCTTGTCTTTTAACTGTATCTGACAATTTAGAAACCCATGAGTTAACTACCTCAGAAGAAAGACAATTGGCTTTTACTAATATGATGAAAATTGCCCTTGAATTAGCCGAGTAAAACCGTGTATTATTGACTCTAATTTTAACACTATTATGGTAAGAATACTTAGAGTTTCACGTACAAAAAGCGTATTGTCTTATTGACAATACGCTTTTTATTATAATCCATATGGGGAGGATTTTTTATTTATTGACTAGATGACATGCTACGGAATGATCACTACCTAAGTCAATTAATTCTGGATCTTGTTGACGGCATTTATCCATAACATATGGGCATCTACCGGCAAATCTACAACCTTTTGGAGGATTGATAGGACTTGGTACATCTCCCTTTAGTATGATTCTTTCTCTCTTTTGCCCAATTTTAGGAATTGGTATTGCTGATAATAAAGCCTTTGTATACGGGTGTAATGGGTTTTTAAATACTTCCGATGATGTTGTTATTTCAACAACCTTCCCTAAATACATAACCGCTATTCTATTACTAATGTGTTTTACTACACTTAAATCATGGGATATAAACATATAAGTTAACCCTAATCTTTCTTGTAGATCTTGCATCAGATTTAGAATTTGCGCTTGGATAGATACGTCCAGGGCTGATACTGGTTCATCACAAACAATAAACTTTGGATTTAGTGCTAAGGCTCTTGCTATTCCAACTCTTTGTCTTCTTCCTCCATCTAATTCATGGGGATAGGCATTTATAAGTCTCTGACTTAAACCTACTAATTCCATTAGTTCAATTACTTTTTCTTCTCTTTCCTTTGGTTTATACATGTTAAAAATCTCAAAGGGTTCTCCGATTATTTCTGATAAACTTAATCTTGGATTTAAAGATGCGAAGGGATCTTGAAATACTATTTGCATTTCCTTCCTAACATCTCTTAATTGTTTATTATTAAATTGTCTGATATCTGTACCTTCAAATAATATTTCACCTTCTGTAGCTTCAAGTAACCTTAATACAACTCTACCAGTAGTAGACTTACCACAACCACTTTCTCCTACGATCCCTAATGTTTCACCTTTTTTTATTTCAAAGTTTACCCCATCTACAGCATGTAATAAACCTTTATTTGTTTGAAAATGTTTTTTTAGATTTTTTACTTCTAATAAAGTCTCTTTCATCATTTAACCCCCTATTTCCCATCAGATACAAGACCTTGATATATTAAGCAAGACACTTTTGTGCCATCCTCTAGCTCAGTTATATCTGGTTCTTGCACTTTACAAATTTCTTGTGCATAAGGGCATCTCGGGTGAAAGGAACAACCCCTTGGTAAATTGGTAGGATCAGGCATAGTACCTTTAATCGGCTTTAACCGATCTACCTCTTCATCTAAGCTTGGTATTGAGTTGAATAACCCTTTTGTATATGGATGCTTTGGCTTGGTGAACAGTGTGTGTACATCTGCAAATTCAACAACTTTACCTGCATACATAATTGCTACTTTGTCACATACTTCTGCAACAACACCTAAATCATGAGTAATTAATAGCATTGATGTTTTAAACTGTTCTTTTAATTTTTTCATTAGCTCTAGTACTTGGGCTTGAATGGTAACGTCTAGGGCAGTAGTTGGTTCATCTGAAATCAGAAGTTCAGGGTTACATGAAAGGGCCATTGCAATTCCTACTCTTTGTCTCATGCCTCCACTAAACTGATGGGGATATTCCCCAGCTCTATTTTTAGGGATACCAACTAAATCAAGCATTTCTTCTGCTTTTTCTGCCGCTCGTTTCTTACTGAATTTTTGATGAAGCATAATCGTCTCTGCTATTTGAGAACCCACTGTCATTACTGGGTTAAGAGATGTCATAGGGTCTTGGAATATCATTGATATTTTATTCCCTCTTATTTTTCTCATTTCATCATTCTTTTGATTTAATAAATTTATTCCATTAAAATAGATTTCTCCATCTACAATTTTTCCAGGCGGATTAGGCACTAACTGCATAATGGATAAAGCAGTTGTGGTTTTACCCGCTCCTGTTTCTCCAACTAATCCTAAGGTTTCACCCTTGTTAAGGCTAAAGGAAAGATTATCAACAGCTTTCACAGAACCTTCCTGGGTATTGTACTCAACCTTAAGACTTTTTATATTTAAAATTGTCTCTGACACAATTTTTCACTCCAATCCCTATTATTGTTTTAGTCTAGGATCTAACGCATCTCTCAATCCATCTCCTAAAAGGTTCAATGAGAAGATCGTAATCATTATGGCAACCCCAGGGAAGGTTGCTACATGAGGTGCTGTTCTTATAATATGTCGTCCGTTTGAAAGCATCGCTCCCCATTCAGGTGTTGGAGGCTCAATCCCTAAACCGATAAAGCTTAAACCAGCGGCAGATAAAATTGCCCCTGCAACCCCTAAGGTTCCTTGAACAATGATTGGCGCCATTGAATTAGGTATAATATGCTTTGATATTATTCTAAAGTCATTTGCACCGATTGCTCTAGCTGCTTCGATAAATTCTTGTTCCTTGATAGTAATAACTGACGCCCTAACAATACGGGCATAGGTTGGAATAGAACTAATACCTACCGCTATCATCACTTTAAAAAGTCCACCACCAAAGGCACTAACTATGGCAATAGCAAGCAGTATTTGAGGAATAGCTAAAAATACATCCATAATTCTCATAATTATATTATCTAGCTTACCGCCATAATAACCAGCGATAGCACCTAAACTTCCTCCCGCAATAATAGAGATACCTACTGCAACTAATCCAACCTGTAATGATACACGGGATCCATAAATAATTCTACTAAAAACATCTCTACCTAAATCATCTGTACCAAGGATGTGTTCAGCACTTGGTGGTTGATTTATGTTTCTAAGGTTTTGCTCTCTATAACTATGTGGTGCTATAAAGTCAGCAAAAATTGCTGTTAGTATAATGACAATTAATATTACTAAGCCAAACATCGCCATTTTATTTCTTTTAAGACGTCTCCAAACTTCTGCCCATTGACTCCTCTTTTTTGGTTTTTGAGGGGCCTTAGCATCATTGATTGTTTTCACTTGTTGTTCTGCTGTTGTTTTCATAGTACCCCTCCTTATTTATATTGCGCCTTTATTCTTGGGTCTAGAAATGCATATAGAATGTCAACACCTAGATTGACAAGACTGAACATTAAAGCAATCAATAAAACGCCACCCTGTACAACAAAGTAATCTTTTTGTCTTATGGCTTCAACCATTAAACGCCCAACCCCTGGCCACGCGAATATGGTTTCAGTTAAAACAGCTCCTCCTAGAAGATAACCAAACTGTAATCCGATTACAGTAACAACTGGAATAAGCGCATTTTTTAGAGCATGTCTATTGATTACCAGATTTTCTTTTAAACCTTTTGCTCTTGCTGTTCTTATATAGTCTTGTCTAACTACTTCTAACATACTTGATCGTGTCATACGAGTTATAATCGCTGCGGAACTTGTGCCTATTGTTATTGCTGGTAGTATTAAATGGCTAAAAGTTCCATATCCACTTGAGGGTAGCCAACCCAGGGTAACAGAAAACAAGAGTACCATCATCAACCCTTGCCAAAAATTAGGCATAGAAACTCCTATAAGTGCAAAAATCATACTAACCATGTCAAATAATGAATATTGTTTTGTAGCGGATATAATTCCGACTGGTATTCCTATTAATATGGATATTAATACTGCAGCACCGGCTAATTTTAATGTAGCTGGAAATCTTGAAATCAACTCAGTAGCGACTGGTTGCTTCGTTACTAAAGATCTCCCTAAGTCTCCTCTTACTGCATTACTTATAAAACTAATATATTGTTTATGAAATGGTTCATTTAAACCCATTTGCTCTCTTAGTGCTTCAACTTCAGCTTGAGGTGCTCTTTCTCCTAACATGACCTTTGCAGGATCACCTGGAGTAAAGTACATAATTGTAAACACCACTAACGAGACGCCTAGCATAACAGGTATTAACATTAATAGACGTTTTAAAATATACCTATACATACAATTACCTCCAAATCCACTATTAATTGAAAATTGGGCCATTATATTAAATGGCCCAACTTTATAATTTAGTTATACAAGTTCATACTCATTGTTTATATATTATTATTGTTTGTTATTGAAAACTCTGTATAGGCTATGGTGCCCTGCCATATGCGGGTTAAATCCTTCTACATGATCTCTATGAGCATTAAGCTCGTCTCTGAAAGCAAGGAATACCCATGGTGCTTCTTCAAAAATAATTTGTTGTACTTCGTAATAAGCTGCTGCTCTATCTTCTTCAAGAGGTGATGTTTTACCGATATCTAATAATTCATCTACTCTTGGGTTCGCATAGAATGTTCTGTTTCCAGCATCACCAAATTCATCTGAGTGGAACAGTGAGTATAATCCATAGTCTGCATCCCCTGTTACTGCAACCCATCCAAGCATAAACATATCATGCTCTCCTAGGGCTGTTCTATCTAGGTATGGTGCAAATTCCATAGTCTCTATTGATACTTCAATACCAACTTGAGCTAATTGCTCTTGAAATATTGCAGCGTATCTTTCTCTAACTGGGTTGTCATTTGTCCAAATACTTGTTGAGAATCCATCCTCAAAACCTGCTTCAGCCAATAATCTCTTTGCTTCTTCTATGTCATGTCCATAACCTTCTATATCATTGTTAGCAAATTGTACATTTGGTGACAAAGGTCCTTTTGCGGTATTTGCATATCCTTGAAAAGCAACTTCTGTAGCTAAATCAACATCTAAAGCTAAATTGATTGCTTGTCTTACTCTTACATCATTAAATGGTTCCTTTTCTACGTTAAAGCCTAAGTAGAAAGTAGTTAACCCATCAGTTTGAAGTCCTACAATACCATCACGCTGAGCTAAATTTCCAAAGTCTTCTGGTCCTACATCATAAATTACGTCTACCTCATTATTTTCTAGTGCAATGGCTCTTGGTGTATTTTCTGATATAAATCTAAATAATACATATTTTGATGCTGCTGGTCCTTCGTAGTAAGCATCAAATCTTTCTAGTTTTATTGAATCTCCAGAATTCCATTCTACAAATTTGAATGGTCCTGTTCCTACTGGATTTCTTCCAAAGTCTTCACCAGCTTCTAACACTGCTTTTTCATTTACAATTGCTGTTGCAGTATGGGATAAATGTGTGATAAATGGTCCAAATGGAAATTTAAGATGAATTGTAAAGTTATAGTCATCTTCAATCTCAACTCTGTCAATTGGATCAATTAAAAATGCAGCAGGTGAAATCTCTTTCATTCTTTCAAAGGTAAATTTAACATCATTAGAAGTTAACTCTTCACCATTATGGAATAAAACCCCTTGATGAAGTTCGAATCTGTACTCAGTTTCACTTACCATTTCATAATCTTTTGCTAATCCAAAATCAACTTCTAGATCATCTTGTTGTTCCATTAATGTGTTGTAGATTTGTTTCATTACTCTTGATGAAGCATTGTCATTTGTTCCGTGGGGATCTAATGATCTCGCATCAGACATTGAAGCTACTACTAATGTTTCTAAATCTCTTTCATTTCTGCCACACCCAGTTGCAAAGATCGTTACAACTAATGTTAATGCCAGTAGCAGGGTAACTGTTTTTTTCATGTCATTTTCCTCCTTGGTCACTTTAATCCTTGCAAAGAAATTAGAGTGCTTAAAATTATTTAGTAATTTTTTTATTAAGATAAGAATAAATATATCGAAATTTGTCGAAATTGTCAATATATTTTTAACTAATATTTTTTATTATTTAGTATTTTCTAAAAATTCAATGTATGTAATAATTTTATTTACTCACAAAGTCCCCTTAACACTTTAGCATGACTCACTTTACCTCGGGTTCATATTTGTGAAATTGTTCATTTGTTGGATTTGTTTTGTTTAGGAAAATCTAACATATAATTTTATTTATGTATAAAATTTTTATATTGAGTATTTATTGTTATTTATCTACTTTATATTTTTTACACAACAAAAAATCCCTTATCCGTTAGGATAAAGAGATTTTTTGTTGTCATGCAAAACTATAAAAGCTTTTTTATATCGTCAGGGGATGCTACTCTACCGGCGATTTTAACTTTTTCATCTACCACTAAAGCGGGTGTTTTCATAACTCCGTATTTCATAATTTCCTTTATATCCGTTACTTTTTCAATTGTTACATCAACACCTTTTTCTTCTACAGCTTTTTTTGTGTTTTTTTCTAGCTTATCGCAATTCGCACAACCAGTTCCTAGTACTTTTATTACCATAATATAATCACTCCTTTTAAATTATTAAAATTCTATACAAATAAATAAGCTATTGCGTTAAATGTATATCCTATAATAATAATGCCTATTGAAACAATTCCAATAAATATTCCTAAAAGTTTAGGTTTTACGACTTTACTTAGCATAATCATAGATGGCACAGAAAGCGCTGTTACTGCCATCATAAATGATAGTACGGTTCCGACGCCAACTCCTTTGAAGAATAAAGCCTGCGCAATTGGCAAAGTTCCAAATATATCTGCATACATTGGTATGCCGACTATTGCTGCTAGTAATACTGCAAAGGGATTATTTTTACCGATGACATTTTCTATTATAGGTTGAGGTATCCAGTTATGGATTGTTGCACCTATTCCAATACCAATCAAAACATAAATCCAGACTCTGTTAATCACTTCTTTAACTTGATCTTTTGCATAAGATATTCTTTCTCTTCGTGTCATTTCAGGAATTTCTGTATCAACATCATCTATCTCTCTAACATAACCTTCTACCTGATTTTCTAACCCTAATTTATCAATAATGGTACCACCGATTATTGCTAAAATTAATCCAACTACTACATAGGCTACTCCTATTCTTATACCAAAAAAAGAGATTAGAAGAAGTAGTGATGCTAAGTCCACAAGAGGCGAGGATATTAAAAATGAAAATGTAACGCCTACAGGTAACCCAGCTGAAGTAAATCCTATAAAAATAGGTATGCTAGAACAACTGCAAAACGGTGTAATGGTTCCTAGTACTGCTCCCAGTACGTTTCCTTTTATTCCTTTTATGCCCCCAAGAATCTTTTTTGTTCTCTCAGGAGGAAAATAACTTTGTATATAAGATATTGCAAAAATGAGTACGGATAACAGTATAAAAATTTTGATAGTATCATAAATAAAAAAATGAATACTTCCACCAAGTCTTTCGTCAATTGGTAGCCCAAATACTTTTTCAACTAGTAGTCTTGCAAGTTCAAATAACCATGTCATTCTTAAAAACTGATCACTAAAAAAGTTAAATATTTGTGTTATTACATCCATATTTTTCACCACCTATACATATTCAAATATATTACATAATTCAAAACACAGCTTCTCAACTTCGTATTTACCACTTGTTTTGAGACTTAAATTCAGTGCTTTAAGTCAATAAATAATGAACTACCACATATAATTTTGTTTATTGATTCTGCAAAAACTTAAGTTCATTTTGTTTTTTTCTGCTTTTGTGCATTGATAAATGTATCTGATAAGCCTAGTCTATCTACATCATTCTTTAATACTGGATTATCTTGTATGCTTAGGATGATATTTTCTAGAAGTTCTTGAATAAATTTATTTTCTTTATTTAAATAATAAAAAATAAATTGCTCTTGCCGTGTATCTTTAACAAATCCTTTATCTTTCAGCTTGCTTAGATGTTTAGAAATTTTGGGTTGCGGTGCTTCTAATATCCCCTGTAATTGACATACACATAGTTCCTTGTGATATAGTAGAACAAGAATTCGCATCCGTGTTTCATCGGATAAAGTTTTAAATAAATGAGTTAATTCATCCATATTTTCACATCCTGTTATTTAATTTAATATTTATTATATTCCCATATGGGTATATGTGTATGTTATCCTTTTAAGTTTTATTTGTCAAATTTTTATTTTGTTATTTTTTTCTTTTGAAATTTAAAAAGTCTTAAGTGTATTACCAAAATATAATTTTGATAATACACTTAAGACGCTTATCGTTATATTCTATTTTTTTAGCCATGTTTTACTATCATTAATTATCGTTAACTAACTTGATATACCTCTGTATACAGTATATCTTTTATAGCTTCAAAATCTTTTTCTTCAAGTTTAACTGGACTAGACATTAGCCTTAGTGGTATTGACTTGCCTTCTTTTTTTAGTGGTGGTTGGATATAATCAAAATTATTGTAATAAAATCCTGCTTTTTCGTAAAAGTCAATGCGCCTAATTGCCATAGTTTCATTAGGCAATTCCACTTCTAATACCAAATTATCACCGTAATGCTTCTTAACATCTTCTAAAATTTTTCTGCCATACCCCGAGCCTCTAAGTGCTTCCTTTATGGCAAAATGCTCTATAAATGTAAATGTATCAAAGTGCCAAAAAGTAATAAACCCAACCATATCCCCTTTTTCGCAATAAGTTTTTATACTGTATCTTTTATTTTTCATTAGTTTTCTTTGATCTGATTCCCTACGTTTCTCTGCTTCTGGAAATGAATACTCATAAATCTCCCAGAATTGTCTAAACTCTTTTTCAGTCAACATGTTCCCTCCAAAATATATATCGCCATTTACTATGGATTTAGTTGCTTTGTCTTCAAATACCAAAAATTTCCTTATGCCCTAATAAATGTCCAAAGTATGTAAAGCACCAATGAATCCTTTTATACCTTTTGAAACCTTGTTTTTATAATGTAATCCACTCTATGATTTTAAATGACTTTTAATAATATGTTAACACTTTTAAATTTGTTTAACCAATAAAAATGCCCGGAGAGTGCACTATAATATGACTTCATTACATTACACTCTCTAGGCTACTTTATCCACCATTTATTTTCTTCAATTAATTTTTACATTCAACAACAATTATTTCCCCGGAAATATATTATTCGACGGTAACTGACTTTGCTAAATTTCTCGGTTTGTCAACGTCACAACCTCTACTAACTGCAATATAGTAAGCTAAAAGTTGCAGTGGTATTACAGATAAAATTGGCGTTAGTTCGTCAAATGTATCTGGGATGTACATCACTCTATCTGCTGCCTCTTCAATCTCTGTATTTGTTTCTTTTGCTACAGCGATTACATAAGCCCCTCTTGCTTTTACTTCTTTTATATTTGAAAGCATTTTTTCAAATAAACGATCTTGAGTAGCTAAGGCAATCACTAAAGTACCTTCTTCAATTAGTGCTATTGTTCCATGCTTTAGTTCCCCTGCTGCAATTGCTTCTGAGTGAATATAGGAGATTTCTTTAAGCTTTAATGACCCTTCTTTCCCTACATGATCATCAAGGCCTCTACCTATATAAAATACATTTTGTTTATTGAATTTGCGTTGTGATAGTTCTTGTATTTTTTGTTTCTGATTTACGAGTTGTTCTACTTGTTCTGGGAAAGTTTTTAATTCATCTAATATTTCATTATATTTTGTTTCTTTAACCGTTCCTTTTTTAAGTCCTATATCTAGGGCAATCAGGTACATTGCTACTAACTGAGTTGTGTAAGCTTTTGTTGAAGCAACTGCAATTTCCGGTCCTGCCCATGTATAGAATACGTCATCTGCTTCTCTTGAAATCCTACTTCCTACTACATTGGTTACGGCTAGTATTCTGGCACCTTTTCTCTTGGCCTCTCTAAGTGCGGCTAAAGTATCTGCGGTTTCTCCTGACTGACTTACTGCAATAAATAAAGTTTTATCATCTACAAAAGGATCTCTGTATCGAAATTCTGAGGCAACATCTGTTTCTACAGGTATATTCGCAAATTTTTCTATTGCGTAACGACCTACAAGCCCAGCGTGATATGCTGTTCCACATGCTACGATTACGACTTTATTAATTTTTTCTAAGTCTGATTTTGTTAGCTTTATATCGTCTAATTTAATTTGATTATTTTCATCTAATCTTGGAGATAAAGTTTCTTTAATTGCCTTCGGCTGTTCATATATCTCTTTAATCATAAAATGTTCATAGCCGCCTTTTTCAGCTGACTCTACATCCCAAGTCACTTCGAAAACTTCTTTTTTCACTTTTTGACCAAATTCATTATATATTTTTATTTTATCATTACTTAAAACAGCCATTTCACCATCTTCTAGGAAATACACATTTCTCGTATATTTTAATAGGGCTGGAATATCTGATGCAATGAAGTTTTCTCCTTCTCCAACACCTACAACTAGAGGACTATCTTTTCTAACTGCAACTAATTTTTTAGGATTTTTTTTACTTATGGCCCCAATAGCGTAAGCACCTTCCATACGATGAGTCGCCATTCGTACTGCTTCTGCTAAGTCGCCTTCGTAGTAGAAGTCTATTAGATGGGCGATTACTTCTGTATCTGTTTCGGATACAAAAACCTTTCCTTCTTTAATTAACCAATCTTTAAGTTTTACGTAATTTTCTATAATTCCATTGTGAACAACGGCAATGTCTCCTTGTACATTTGTATGGGGGTGGGCATTTACATCGTTAGGCTCCCCATGGGTTGCCCATCTAGTATGACCTATACCCAAAGTCCCTGGAACTGCATTTTCATTTAAGTTTTCTTCTAAAACTTTTAGCCGTCCTTTAAATTTTCTAACGTTAACCTCTTCATTATCTAAAATAGCAACGCCTGCTGAATCATATCCTCTATATTCTAATTTACTTAAACCTTCAACTAAAATAGGTGCTGCTTCATTTTTACCTATATATCCAACGATACCACACATATATTTTCCCCTCTCCTATTCAAAGTGCTTATTAATATTTTTTGCAAAACTACGATAATTATCCATAATAGTAAACGTTTGCACCGGCTCTGTACTAAACAAATGCTGTTTATGGAGAAGGTTAAATTAAAATTAATATATAAAAATGCTATGTGTTTTTATAGTTTGAAATTTTTTAGTGATTAAAAATAAGGTGCGAAGCACCTTATTATGTTATTACATAAGCTATAATAATGATGCCGCTGCCTCATCCATAATTACAACAACATCATGGTGTAGTTGTAGTGCTGATGCAGGTAGTTTTGGTGTAACCTTTCCTTTAATCATTTTATACATCGCTTCTGCTTTATTTTCTCCACTTGCTAAAAGTAATATTTTTCTTGAGCTCAATATTGTTTTAACGCCCATACTAATTGCTTGTGTCGGCACTTCCTCTATTGAATCAAAAAATCTAGCATTGGCTTTTATTGTATCTGAATCTAAATTTACTAGATGTGTTAATGGCTCAAAGTTTTCATTTGGTTCGTTAAAACCTATATGTCCATTTTGGCCTATGCCTAGTAGTTGAAGATCAATTCCACCAGCTTCTTTTATTCTATTTTCATATCTCGTACATTCTGCCCCCACATCTGATGCTTTACCATTAGGGATATGGATGTTTTCTTTTTTTATGTCTATAGCATTAAAAAGATTTTCGTTCATAAAATAATGGTAACTCTGATCATCATCTGCACCCAAACCGTAGTATTCGTCTAGGTTAAAGCTTGTTATATTTGAGAAACTTATTAGTCCTTCTTTATTCATACGAATTAATTCTTTATAGGTTCCTACAGGAGTAGAGCCTGTTGCTAGCCCTATAACACCTTGTGGCTTTAAAACAATTTGACTTGCTATTATATTTGCGGCTTTTTTACTTAAGGCTTCATAATCTTTCACGATCTCTATCTGCATTTGTTCCACTCCTTATATATAATATCTCATATTAGATTTTTGTAATTTTATTTTGAATTCCGTTTTAGAACTTATTTTTTAACAACATTTATTTAGTACAGAGCCAAAAAAACATGCAAAACTAAGCCTCTGAAAGCTTCACAGACTTTTTCACTTGAATCATTTTGTACTATTAATCACTTAATAGTTTTGTAGATTCGTTATCGGTTGTGATTCACCGCAGGGCATCCGCCGAAGATTCGATAAACCCTGTTCCTCGTCAACTTAAGCATTTTCCGTTCTGCTTAAGTCCAGGCGCTTTAGAATTTAATTTTACATTAACTTTTTATCTCCCCCTTTAATCCTTTATTTTAAGTGGGGTCTTTTTCACTAAAAACCCCACTTGTTTTATCTATCCTAATCGTTCTTCTATCATTTTTGCTAGTGATTGGGCCAATTCATTTAACTGATCTTGGTCTTTTCCTTCTAACATAACCCTTACTAGAGGCTCTGTTCCTGAAGGTCTTATAAGTACTCTTCCTTGACCGGCCATAAGATCTTCTATTTTTTTGATCTCTGACATGATCACTTCATCTTTTAAGTAAGCTTCTTTATTATCTTTTTGTACCTTTGCATTTACAAGTACTTGTGGGTATGAAGTCATCATTGCTGCAAGATCTGATAAAGGCTTATTTTCTGATTTCACTGTTGTGATTAACTGTATTGCTGTTAATAGTCCATCACCAGTGGTATTGTAGTCTAAGAAAATGATGTGACCTGATTGTTCTCCTCCTAAAGAATATCCTTTTTGAACCATTTCTTCAAGTACATATCGGTCACCAACTTTTGTTTTTACTACTTGGCAATTTTCTTCTTTCATTGCCATATCTAGTCCAATATTGCTCATAACTGTAGCTACTACAGTATTTTTCTTTAATTTCCCTTGGTTTTTAAGAAAAGTACCGCATATAGCTAGTATATGGTCTCCATCTACAATTTGACACTGATCATCCACAGCAATTAAACGATCTGCATCCCCATCGAAGGCTAATCCGATATCTGCTCCCGTTTCTTTTACTAATTGTTGAACTTTCTCTGGATGCGTAGAACCACAGTGATCATTGATATTAATGCCGTCAGGGTTTTCATTAATGATAAAAACCTCTGCTCCTAATTCTTTTAAGAGCTTAGGTGCAACTTGATAAGCGGCTCCATTTCCTGGGTCTACCGCAATCTTTAATCCATTAAAATCTCCCTGTATCGTTGTCTTTAAGTAATCTGCATATTCAGTGATAGCATCAAGTTTTGAATAGGTTCCTACTTGATCTCCTGTAGGCCTAAGTTCAATTTCTTCATCATTTAATATGTATTTTTCCATTTCTTCTTCTACTTGATCTGGTAACTTATAACCTTCACTTGTAAAGAATTTAATACCATTGTACTCCGCTGGATTATGAGATGCTGAAATCATAACTCCGGCATCGGCTTTCAAAGCTCTCGTTAAATAGGATACAGCTGGTGTTGGTATAACATCTAAGCTAACTACATCTACACCCATGGATAAAAACCCAGCTGTCATGGCTGCTTCTAATAAATCTCCAGATATTCTTGTATCTTTTCCGATTACAACTTTTGTATTTTTCTTATTCTTCAATAGAACATGCGCACCAACCCTTCCTAATTGATAGGCAAGTTCTGGTGTTAAATCTTCGTTTGCAATACCTCTAACACCATCTGTTCCAAATAATTTTCCCATTGTCAATTCTCCTTTCTAGCTACACTTAAAAAGTATTAATTTTTAGATAATTCAATAGTGAAAAGATTCTATGCTTTCTTCTTTGAGTTTCTTTGGAATTAAATATACCTTATTTAGTCAGTATTTTTACCTTTTGGTTTATCTTATAATTAACTAGTTCTTTGCATTTACAGAACAAAGGAAGGATGATTTCATCCTTCCTTAACTATATATTATAACATAAAATGTAAATTGCTGTTTACATTTTTTTGATGCCTTTAAATTTTTTTGCAATTTGCTTTTGTTTTTTTATTGCTTCTGCCCCTTTTTCCAAGGCTTTTACATTTAATGGGACCAGTTCCTCTTTTCCAGCATAAACTTTCTTTAGGGCTTTTCCAACAGTGTCCACTGCAAGGATTTTTGTCAACTCTAAAAATGCCCCTAACATTACTATATTTGCAACTCTACTATTCCCTAGCTCATTTGCAAGATCATTGGCTGATATATAATATGCATCTACATCTTCTCTTGATGTTTTTTCTTCAATTAACGAGTCATTTATTATGATTTTCCCACCAGACTTTAAGTTTTGTTCAAACTTAAGTAAAGAAGGTAGGTTCATTACAATAACTGTTGAAGCATCTCCTGTTATAATTGGAGACCCAACTGGTAAATCCGACACTACCACATTACAGTTGGCTGTTCCACCTCTCATTTCTGGCCCATAGGATGGCAACCATGAAACGTTTTTATTTTCCATCATACCTGAATAGGCCATCAGTTGCCCCATGGACATAACTCCTTGACCGCCAAAACCTGCTATAATTACTTTTTCTGTCATATTATTTCCCCTCCTCTGGTTTACGGAAGTTACCTAAAGGATAGTACGGAATCATATTTTCTTCTAACCATTTCAATGAATCTGTTGGTGGAATACCCCAATTTGTCGGACATGTAGATAAAACCTCTACTATCCCAAAACCTTTCCCTTCTAGCTGTATTTCAAAGGCCTTTTTGATCGCTTTTTTTGCTTTTCGTATATGGGGTACGTTATGAACAGACACACGTTCTACAAACACTGCCCCATCTATTGTTGCCATCATTTCTGACACTTTTAAGGGTTTTCCTGTTGTTACAGCATCCCTTCCTAAAGGTGCTGTTGTTGTTTTTTGTCCAATTAGCGTTGTTGGTGCCATTTGTCCACCAGTCATTCCGTATATGGCATTATTAACAAATATGGTTGTAAATTTTTCAGATCGATGGGCAGCATGAACAATTTCAGCTGTTCCTATAGAAGCTAGGTCTCCATCTCCTTGATAGGTGAATACAACGTTATCCGGTAGCACTCGTTTAATTCCTGTAGCAACAGCCGGTGCACGACCATGGGCTGCTTGATGCATATCACAGTTAAAATAGTCATAGGCAAGAACGGAGCAGCCAACTGGCGCTACACCAACTGATTTGCCTACAACGCCTAATTCTTCTAAAACTTCTCCAACGATTCGATGTATAACACCGTGGGTACATCCTGGACAATAATGGAACTGCTTGTCAGTTAGGGCTTTTGTTCTTTCAAATACAACAGTCATTATTTAGCACCCCCTAAAATTTCTTTCGCTTTTTCTATAATAGCCTCTGGCGTAGGGATCATTCCACCGGCTCTTCCATAAAAGTGAACTGGTAATCTACCTTCGTTAGCAATTTTTACATCATCAATCATCTGACCCATACTCATTTCTACTGTTAGTAGTGCTTTTGTTGAGGATGGTAATTCAGTAAATTCTCTGTTAGGGAATGGCCATAGGGTAATTGGTCTTAATAACCCCACTTTTATATTTTCTTCTCTTAAGGCGTCTATAGCATTTTTAACAATTCTAGATGTTGTTCCATAGGCTACCATAACAAGCTCTGCATCTTCCATTTTATACATCTCACAGCGAACTTCTTTTTCTTCTATTGCTTTATACTTTTTATCTAGTTTAAAGTTATGCTGTTCTAATTCTACAGGATCTAAGAAAAGAGAATTAATGATATTTGGATCTCTTTTTTCTTCCGTTCCTGTTGCTGCCCAATCCTTTGCTGGCATATCTCTTTTTGTTGTTTCTTTAAACTCTACAGGTTCCATCATTTGTCCTGTCATACCATCAGCAAGAATAATGACTGGATTTCTATAATAATCTGCAATATCGAAAGCTTCCATGGTTAGATCAACTGCTTCCTGAAGGGTTGCTGGTGCATATACGACGTGTCTATAATCGCCATTTCCGCCGCCTCTAGTACACATATAATAGTCAGCTTGTGATGGTTGTATGCCTCCAAGTCCCGGGCCACCACGACTGATGTTTACAATTACACATGGCAGTTCTGCTCCTGCAATATAAGAAATCCCTTCTTGTTTTAGGGCTAACCCTGGGGAAGAGGAAGATGTCATTGTTCTGACTCCAGAACCCGCAGCGCCATAAATCATATTTATGGCCGAAACCTCTGATTCGGCTTGTACAAAAACACCGCCTAATTTAGGTAGCTCTCTTGACATAAATTCTGGCAATTCATTTTGGGGTGTAATGGGATAACCAAAAAAGTATTTACATCCTGCCTTTATTGCTGCTGCACCAATGGCTTCATTACCTTTCATTAATATTTTTCCCATAATTGTTCCCTCCTTCTGTAGTAGTTATTATTTTTTGTCAGTCTTCTTATCAGTATCTTTCTCTACAGTAATCACCACATCGGGGCAAATCGTCGCGCAGTTTGCACAACCGATACATTTCTCCATTTCATCAACTGTCGCTGGGTGATAACCCTTCACATTGATTTGTTTTTTATCCATAACAACAATATTTACAGGGCAAACCGTGGTACATAGTTCACAGCCTTTACAACGTTTTTCATCAAAGGTTACGCTACCTTTCTTCGCCATATTTATTCCTCCCATATTATTAATTGTCTACATCCAGTCTTCTCTCATTAACATTTTTAGTGGAAATAGCCGGTCCTTTATATCCCGGGGAAGCGCCTTAGCTACTATCTCCATTACACTTATATATTTAATTGGAATGTCTTTTTCTTTTGATAAAACTGAACATAACGCTTGTCCTCGTTGTATATCCTCTATAGTCGTGTCTCTTAATAGATGGGTGTTATTAATCAATCCAGTAATTTTCTTATCTATAACCCTTTCAATATCATTTATGTGTTCAAGGGCACCTTCAGGTGTTTGTGTTTCTCTTCTATTTGCGTTTAGAACAAAGAATATGTCACATTGTTCATCCTTAATCTTATTCATATACCTAGCAAGGGCTCTAGCGCCTACGGAGTCCCCACCAACATCAAGGATCACTTCGTAGGTTTCATCCTGCAAAGGTCCCATAATAGCAGAAGACACTGCAGGCAAGTCGGAATTCAATCCCTTAACATTGCTAGAAATAACTTCTATTCCCTTTTCTTCTAATAAGCTTGATTTTTCTCTACTTCTAAAATAGGGGTTTACTATATCTAAGTCAGCTAAAGCAACTTTTTTATTGTGCTGAGCTAAATAGAGGGCATAATTCACGGCAAATTCTGTTTTTCCGCTTCCATAATGACCAACAATAATGCGCACTCGTTTATCTTGCAAGGGTAGATTCATTTTATTGATAAACCTTTGCCTCCTCTTCTCCTCTAAGCACCCGTAGTCCCCCTTCGGTTAGAGCAATCATTTCATCTTCTCCAGCATAAACCATAAACTTGGCTATAAAGTTAACTTTTTCTTTAATCCATTCTGTAAATTGGGTGTCATAGGCGATGCCACCGGTTAGCACTACTGCATCTACTTTTCCCTTTAAAACCACTGCCATACTACCAATTTCCTTCGCAATTTGGTATGCCATTGCTTTGTAAACCAACGCTGCCTTTTTGTCTCCCTTTTCAATCATTTGACCTACTTCTCTACCGTCATTTGTTCCTAGATAGGCAACAAGCCCACCTTTACCGGTAATCTTTTTCTTTAATTCAGCTTGTGTGCACTTTTCTGAAAAACATAGTTTAGCTAAATCCCCTACAGGTAATCCACCTGTTCTCTCTGGTGAAAAGGGGCCGTCTCCATCTAAGGCGTTATTAACGTCAATCACGCTGCCATTCTTATGTGCGCCTACGGATATACCACCTCCAAGATGAGCAACAACTAAATTAACTTCTTCATAAGGTTTACCCAAATCCTTAGCGGCCTTTCTCGCAATGGCTTTTTGATTTAAGGCGTGAAAAATACTTTTTCTTTCTATTACAGGCATACCGGATATCCTTGCAATATCCTCCATTTCATCAACAACAACGGGATCTACAATAAATGATGGTACTTTTAACTCTGATGCGATTTCATAAGCTAATACCCCGCCTAAATTAGAAGCATGCTCTCCTAGTACACCTGTTTTAAGATCTTCTAACATTTTATCATTTACTTTGTATGTGCCCCCTGGAATTGGTTTTAATAGCCCTCCTCTTCCTACAACCACAGATAAGCTTTGTAGCTGGATGTTTTCTTCCCCTATTGCTTTAAGAATAACTTCCTTTCTAAAAGCATACTGATCAAAAATGGTTGAATACTTTCCTATTTCCTCTGAGGAATGTCTTAATACTTTTTCAAATAAGGGTTTATCATTATCAAATACTGCAATTTTTGTTGAAGTCGAACCTGGATTTATGGCTAATGTTCTATAAACTTGACTCATAATTATAACCTCCCCATATTACTTATTCTGATAACAATGTCGCTAAAGCAATTGAGTATAGCTTTGTATCCCAACTATCTGCTCTAGAAGTTAAAACTAATGGTACTTCTGCTCCTAATATAATCCCTGCTGTTTTCGCCTTTGCAAAATAAATCATAGATTTATACAGTATGCTTCCAGCCTCTACGTCGGGTACTAACAACACATCTGCTCTTCCTGCCACTGGATCTTCTATTTTTTTCACTTCTGCAGCTTTTATAGATATGGCATTGTCTAATGCAAAGGGTCCACCTACCATACAGCCCTTTATTTCTCCTGCTTTGTAACTATCAACAAGTTCCTTTGCCTCTAATGTTTCTGGCATTTTATCACTGACAATCTCTTTTGCACAAACAATACCGACCCTTGGTGTATTTATACCCAATTTGGTTGTCACTTCTAATACGTTATTGATAATTTCTTTTTTTGTATTCACATCAGGGTCTATGTTCATGGCTGTATCCGTTGCTAAAATCAATTTGTCAAACCCAGCAATTTCAAATACACCTACATGACTCAATACTTTCTTTTTTCTTATACCCTTTTCTTTGTTTAGGGCTGCTTTAAGAATAATTGCATTATCCACTAGCCCTTTCATTAGTATATCTGCTTTTTTAGTTTTTACTAATTCTACTGCCTTTTCTGAGGCTTCTTTTAAATCTTTCACATGGATTTTTTTAAAATCTGCTATATCTATATTGTTTTCTTGTGCAACGCTATTTATAACCTCTACATCTCCGATTAAGATGGATTCTGCTATTTTAAGCGCTTTTGCTTTTTTTACAGACATTAAAACATCTCTGTCATGTGCCCCTGATACTGCGATAATTTTAGGACTATTTTGTTGTCCTCTTTCTATAATCTCCCCAAAATTTTTAATCATCCCATTTACCCCTCTCCTATATGTTTTGCTCTTTCATACGCTGCATCGATTATTACGGGTGATATAAAACTTACCATACCTGTAATATATGTAGTCAAGATCGTTGAATGAATATGCTAACTCACCCGTTAATAAAATTGCATCCGTATTTCCTATCATATTGCTATTACACCTAATTCTTTAGCAATTTAATTATATTCTATAACTTTAAATAAGATTTAATTCTTGATCACATATTAAGTTATTATTGTTCGGTAATTTCATCCCATTAATTTAGTTTTTTATAGAATGCCTGATTTTTTCATGTGCATTTTTATCCGTCATACTATGCAATTTTTGTTGATGTAACCCTGGATTAATTGCTAATACAAAGTTATCACTTATATCCCCTTTTGTTTTGAAATTAAACATTGCCTCTTGTATTTCTATTATAACAATAATATGCATTGTCTGACTATATTACATTTCATATTAATTTATATTTTAATAAACTTTTTTTGTATTTATTCGATGCATTGTTCGTTATTTTTGTTGAAATTCTAAGCTAATACTTATTTGTTTAATAACATATTATTTACATAATTAGGAAATGCTTTCTTTACTTATAATTTAGGAAATTATATAATTAGGATTGTTAGGATTTAAGTCTTTACAATTACTGGATAAGCATGAGTTGTTCTTAGAAAGGAGGATTATTACTTTGGAATTTACACTTATTTTTTTACCAATTTTATTTTTAATCCCTGCATTTATTACCTATTTTATAATTAAACTTGCAGTTAAAAGTGCTATTAAAGAGCTAAAGGATGAGAAAGTCCTTTAATAATTACAATATATTATGAATTGCTTTGAATAAAAAATTGCACATTGGACAATGTGCAATTTTTTTATTCCTCTTCTTCTTCATTATTTTCTTCTTCATCATCCGTTTCACTTATAAGTACAATATCTATGCTTTCGGGCAAAATCGTTATTTCATTAACTTGATCTTCAATACTTCCCCTAAATTCAACAATAAGTGGTGTACTATGTGATCCCTCTTGAAGTCCTTCCAAGTCAACAAACATTTCATAATCCCGCATTACTTCTAGTTCTTGAATGATATTTTCTGCTCCTACAAATCTGATATCTACACTCTGTGGTAATGAATCTGGGTCTACAGTTAGCCCATTTCCTAAGTTTCTTATTATGATATCTTCACCAGATATCTCATAGTTTTCTTCAATAATTTCATCAACGAGAATAATAAACAATATTTCGTCGGTTTCAAAAGCTTGTACCCCGTCTGGTAATTCCAGCGGTACGGTAACTTCCTTATTTTCCGATACGTTATCTATCACTCTGTTCTCTGTAGTAACCTGTGTTATATCTTCTATTTTATCCTGTTGACCTCGAATAGATATAGTTTCTGGTATTAATGAAACACTTCTTATTTCATATCCAGGGGCTGGATTAACCGTTATTTGAGATTCAATGTCCACAATTTTTATTTGGTCAATTGGTAATAAAATGTCTACAAAAGATGTATCTAATTCAACATTTTCTACAACTTCACCAGCACTATTCACAGGATTTAAGGCTAAACTCCGAACAACATTCGTGGTTTCATTGGTTAAATCCAATCTAGCCTCCACTTTTTGAACTTGGTTAACAATACTTTCTGGTCCTTCAACCCACACTAATGTTGGTGAATAATCTAACTCTCCAAGGACATACCCACTTTCTGGACTTCCTTCAATAACAACATCTACTGTTTTTTGTCGCCTTACAATTTCTTCTATTTCTATTGCTATAAATTTAGGCGTATAATCAACATCCACCTGGCCTTCTGCCACAACGTCTACTGGAATATTATTCACTCCTGCAGAAGCTCCTCTTAAGTCGACACGGGCAAATATTTGATCCCGGGTTAATCGCTGAACTTCATCTCTCCGGCCTGATAGTCTTACTCTAATCGTATGTTCTTCTTCTCCAACGACCACAAGGTCCTGCTCCCTAAGCTCATCCGCATTTATTAGTTGAACAGGCACATTGGATATATCTCTTGTAATCCGAGGGTTTATTTCACTCATAACATATAACCATAGTAAGGATGCAAAAATAATAGCAATAATTTTAGGGGTTAGATTGTTTTTATAAAATCTTGTCATTCTTTATTCCCCCTTTTGAATTTTAAAAACTGCCACTGTTTTTTATTCTCAGTAGTTATAAAACTGTTAATCAAGCGTACACGCAGAGTTTTTATATCAAGAAATCTTGTTAATTTTCCATTTTCTGCGACAGAAATAGCCCCTGTTTCTTCTGATACGATAATAACGATAGAATCAGATCTTTCTGTAATCCCTAACCCTGCTCTATGTCTTGTACCTAAATCTTTGCTCAGATTCGTATTTTCAGTTAAAGGTAAAAAACATCCCGCCGCTAACACTTGTGATTTTCTAATAACTAATGCACCATCATGTAGTGGTGTGTTGGGCATAAATATATTAATTAATAGTGCTCGAGATACCTTGCCATCAATTACTGTTCCTGTCTCAATAACCTCATTTAAACCAGTTTCTTTTTCTAAAACAATTAGTCCACCAATTTTTTGTCTTGATAATGAAGCCATTGCTTCGCAAATTTCATCCACTACTGTATTAAGTTCTTCATGTTCTATATCGACAATAGATTTTGTAAGAAATTTTGTTCTCCCTATGTATTCTAGTGCTCTTCTTAGTTCAGGTTGAAATACAATTAGTAACGCAATTAACCCAACAGTCATTGTATTGATTAGAATCCAGTTTATTACATGGAGCTGTAGCCATTGACTTAACTGAGTTGCAAGTAACAATACAAAAATACCCTTGATAAGCTGTTCTGCTCGGGTTTCTCTTATAAGCATATATAATTTGTAAAATACAAAAGCAACTATTGCTATGTCAGCAACATCTCTTATTCTTATGTTTAGAATTATTCCGATTAGTTCGTCCACCTAAATACACCTCTAGTTAATTTTAATATAAATGTCTCTCTATACTTATATTTCAATATAGTTTACTGAAATACCTTCTCATTATAAATTCTAAATATAAAACTATCTATACTATTTAGTATAAACTATTTTAGTAAATTATAGCAATGTATTTTCCTATGACTTTAGTCTATATTATGATCAATTTCTTTTAAATACTAGAACAATCTTTTTTTTATGACATACTATTTGATTATTATTTATTTATAGGAGCAAGTATAGTATCTTTATTTAATTTGTATTGTGTCATTTAGCAGAATTATATAATTTTAATTTTTCATTACTCTTTTTGAATAGTCAATCATTTTTCTTTCATATTCCCTTTCTATTAAAGGCGATGTTAGTAAAAAATCTGCTGTGGCTTCATTTGTCGCAATTGGTATATTATATAAAACTGCTATTCTCAGCAAAGCTTTTACATCAGGGTCATGGGGTTGAGAGGCTAAAGGATCCCAGAAAAATATAATAAAGTTAATCTCACCTTCAACAATTCTTGCTCCAATCTGTTGATCTCCTCCTAAAGGCCCGCTTTTATAGGCAACAACTTTTAAGTTTGTTGTCTCGATGAGTCTTTTGGCCGTTGTTCCTGTACCGCATAGTCTATGATCTTTTAATTTATTTATATTGTTTTTAGCCCAATTAATCAGGTCCTTCTTTCTATTGTCGTGAGCAATTAAAGCAATGTTTTTCTCTTTTGGCATAGTTATAAACTCAAAATCCTTTTCCATCAATAACACATCCTCTTCACTTTCTACTTGTAATTACTTAATCCTTATTTAATATACCCAGCTTTATTTTTTATAATTTTATTAAACAATTGAATAATTATTCATTTTAATGTATGATTTTATATATTAATTAATTTATAATTTACTTCCCGGAGGGCATAAAAATGAAAAAAGAAAAAGTTGTATTAGCATACTCTGGAGGATTAGATACCTCTGTTATATTAAAGTGGTTAGAAAATACTTATCAATATGAGGTTATTGCAGTTTGTGTTGATGTAGGTCAAAACGATGATTATTCCACTGTAAAGAAAAAGGCACTTAAAACAGGTGCTATAAAAGCCTATGTTGTTGATGCTAAAGAAGAATTTATAACTGATTTTATATTTCCTACGCTAAAAGCAAGTGCAATTTACGAAGATGATTACTTACTAGGAACTTCTTTTGCGCGTCCATTAATTTCACAAAAACTTGTTGAAATTGCCGAAAAAGAAGGTGCAGTAGCGATTGCTCACGGTGCTACTGGTAAAGGAAATGATCAAGTACGATTTGAAACTACAATTAAAGCATTGAATCCAAGTTTGAAAATTATTGCCCCTTGGAGAACTTGGAACTTAAAATCTAGAGAAGACTGTATTGACTATGCCGAGAAAAACAATATACCGATTACTGTAACAAAAGAAAAAATATATAGTAGAGATGAAAACATTTGGCATATAAGTCATGAGGGGGGTAACTTAGAGGATCCATGGAATGAGCATGATAGTCAAATTTATATGCTAACAGTTCCACCAGAAAAAGCCCCTGATACTCCAAGTTATGTTGAAATTGAGTTTGTTGAAGGCACACCAGTTGCTATAGATGGGAAAAAACTTTCAGCGGTAGAAATTATGGAAACATTAAATAAAGTTGCTGGAGCAAATGGTATTGGTGTCATTGACATAGTTGAAAATAGACTTGTTGGAATGAAATCTAGAGGCGTTTACGAAACACCGGGTGGTACCGTTTTATATGAAGCACATAAAGCTTTAGAAAAACTTACACTAGATCGGATGACAATAAATTTTAAAAAGATGGTTTCAGAAAAATATGGTCAACTTGTTTATGATGGCTTGTGGTTTACTCCATTAAGAGAAGCTTTAGATCAATTTATTAATAGTATACAGAAAACCGTTACAGGAAAAGTAAAAGTAAAGTTATATAAAGGAAACTGTAAATCAGTTGCTTCAAATTCTCCTTATTCTTTATACAATGAAGAATTTGTTACTTTTGGTGCTGATGAAGTATATAATCAACAGGATGCAGAAGGATTTATTAACTTATTTGCGCTTCCCTTGACAATACGCGCTATAATGAATAATAAAAACAAAAAATAACTTTAAATTATATTTTAAAGTGATGATAGAGAAAAGTAAGTAATAAAGCACTACTTATATTTAGAGTAAATAAAACTGTAGTTGCTGTAGAGTACTTATTTAAAAAAGATATTAAGTTAATGACAGACAGGAAAAGAAATCTTAAGTGATTAAAATAAGGACCATAAAATATGGTCCTTATTTTAATCGCTACGTTATTTTTTTATTGATGCATACTTGTTATAACTACTAGTCAAAGTAATAAACAAAAAAATAAAAAAACCATAAATACAATAATTTATGGTTTTCGATTTGTGGTGCGGGTGGAGGGACTTGAACCCCCACGGTCGCCCGCTAGATCCTAAGTCTAGTGCGTCTGCCAATTCCGCCACACCCGCGCGTTTTATTTAAATGGTGGAGGGAGAAGGATTCGAACCTTCGAAGTCGTAGACAACAGATTTACAGTCTGCCCCCTTTGGCCACTCGGGAACCCCTCCGTTAATATGGAGCTGGCGATAGGAATCGAACCTACAACCTGCTGATTACAAGTCAGCTGCTCTACCGTTGAGCCACGCCAGCATTGTTATAAATATTTAAAAGTTCTGCACCATTTTTATTTAAAATATGGCGATCCGGAAGGGACTCGAACCCTCGACCTCCAGCGTGACAGGCTGGCATTCTAACCAACTGAACTACCGGACCGCAATTATATTGCTAACTCAAAAGTTCATAATCAATCTTTCGGTTATCGTATTATGGTGGGCGCAACAGGGCTCGAACCTGTGACCCCCTGCTTGTAAGGCAGGTGCTCTCCCAGCTGAGCTATGCGCCCATAAAATGGTGACCCCTAGGGGAATCGAACCCCTGTTACCGCCGTGAAAGGGCGGTGTCTTAACCGCTTGACCAAGGGGCCAAAATTGGTTGCGGGGGCAGGACTTGAACCTACGACCTTCGGGTTATGAGCCCGACGAGCTGCCAACTGCTCCACCCCGCGATGTTTATAGTGTTAATGGTGCCGAGGACCGGAATCGAACCGGTACGGTCTTGAAGGACCGCAGGATTTTAAGTCCTGTGCGTCTGCCAGTTCCGCCACCTCGGCAATCATTTAAATGGCTCCAGAGAGAGGACTCGAACCTCCAACCTACCGGTTAACAGCCGGGTGCTCCACCATTGAGCTACTCTGGATCATTTCGTATCGCAACGACCTACTCTCCCAGGCGATCTCTCACCAAGTACCATCGGCGCTGAAGGGCTTAACTGCTGTGTTCG